>JBGPMZ010000009.1:0-14709 GCA_041487255.1 Binataceae bacterium (SeqCode)
CGTAGATCAGGCGCCACAAGAGAGAATTGGTTCGCCAGCAGCGGCATCAGGCGGCGCCATTCGTACCAGGTCTGCGGCCATCCATGAATCAAAATGACGGGGCGGCCGTTACCGAGCGTCACATAGTGCAGCCGCGCCCCCTTCAGATTCGCATAGTGATGCTGGAAATCCGGCGAGCTCATGATATTGCTCCTTCGGTTTGCACCCGCTGCGATTTCCCATCGAGCGGCAGCAGTGCGAAGTATGACGCCAACGCCGCGGTGAGCGAAAACGCGATCGCCCATCGATAGCCGCTATGCCCGATGATGAATCCTGCCACCGGTGGTCCCATCAGCACGCCGACTCCGCCGCTGGTGTAGAGCGCGCCCAGCACGCTGCCGAGGCGCTGGGTGCCATAAAAATGCGCGAGCACGGCGGGCGACAGCGCGACGTATCCGCCATAGCCGACGCCAAGCACCAGCGCGAAGACGACCAGCATCGCGTACGATTGCGCGATCAGCCACAGCACGAAACTCAGCGCGACGACCAGGTAGCAAAATTGATATAGCCGCACCACGCCGATGCGATCGGCGATTGCGCCGAGGCCCATGCGCCCTACTACGCTCGCACCGCCGATCAGACCCACCAGCGTTGCGGCAGCCACCTCGCTCGCGCCGTGATCGCGCGCGAATGAAGGAAGGAAAACGAACGGGGTAAAGAGTCCCATCGACGAAAGCACCGACGAAGCGTAGAGCAGTTTGAAGGCGGGGGTTCGAATGGCCTCGCGAATACTGAACGGCAACGGCGCGACATGCACCGGAGGCTTCTTCACAATAGAGGCGCACGCGCCGAGCACCATCGCGCTGGCGAGGCCGAGCAGGACGTACGTCTCGCGCCATCCGAGTCGTTGGATCAACGCGGCGCAGATTGGCGCGACGACCAGCGTGCCGCATCCGATGCCCGCGACCGCGAGGCCGAGCGCGGTGTTGCGCCGGCGCAGGAACCATCCGCCGACCACGGCGATGGTCGGCACGTATCCGCATGCAATGCCGACGCCGACCCCGACGCCATAGGTGAGATATCCAACCCACAGGCGCTGGATGAACGACGTCATCACCAGCCCGAGGCCCATCGCGATCGCGCCGAGGATGATGACCGGGCGCGGTCCGATCCGATCGGCGATATGACCGGCGGGCCATCCGAGCACCGACCATAGGCATACGGTGATGGAGAAGACGGCCGAGGTAGCGCCCGGGCCGGCGCCGAACTCATGCGCCATCGGTTTGAAGAAGGCACCGAAGCTGTACGCGACCCCATAGACGGTAAATAGCGCGATGAACGAGGCGGCGACCATCAGCCACGCCTCGGGCGAATCGAGTTGAGAGATGGTGGCCTTGAGATCAGCCTCGGCGGTTTCGGCGCTGGAAGTGCTCATTTGTGGCAGGATGGTGGTTTTCCGGCACCGAGGGCGGTCATGGAGATGCTTCGCTATCCAGCATCGAGCTGAGGCGACGCGATTCTTCTATCTCTTTCTGAAGCTCGCTATCGTACTTGGCTGAAGTAAGAAGGACAATCGTTGCAGCGTCGGACGTCTCGACACCATCGGAGCGCCGGCGAGCGAGGAGAATCTGATGTCACACTGGTACGAAGACAATTCTCAATCGATCGGGCATACCCCTATGATACGGCTCAAGCGCGTAATCGACGACGCGCCCGCGACGGTGCTCGGCAAGATCGAGGGGCGCAATCCCGCCTACTCGGTGAAATGCCGCATCGGCGCCGCGATGGTATGGGACGCCGAGAAGCGCGGTATCCTGGGTCCGGGCAAGGAACTCGTCGAGCCCACCAGCGGCAATACCGGGATAGCGCTGGCGTTTGTGGCCGCGGCCCGCGGAATTCCTCTCACTCTGACTATGCCTGATACAATGAGTATCGAGCGGCGCAAGCTCCTCCTCGCGTATGGTGCCAAGCTGGAGCTGACCGATGGGTCAAAGGGGATGAGCGGCGCCATTGCCAGAGCCGAGGAAATCGTCGCCTCGGCCCCAGATCGATACGTCCTACTGCAGCAGTTCAATAATCCCGCTAATCCGGCAATTCACGAAGCCACTACCGGGCCGGAAATCTGGGACGATACCGACGGCGCTATCGATATTTTCGTGTCCGGCGTTGGGACCGGCGGCACCATTACCGGCGTTACGCGCTACATCAAGAAAACCAAAAACAAACCCATTGTGTCGGTCGCGGTTGAACCCGCTGCGAGCCCTGTCCTCACGCAGCAGCGCGCCGGAGAGCCGTTGAAGCCGTCTGCACATAAGATTCAGGGGATCGGCGCGGGTTTTGTCCCTAGGATTCTGGACATGTCGCTGGTGGATGAGATCGAGCAAGTCACCAACGAGGATGCGATTCACTACGCGCGACGCCTTACGCGCGAGGAGGGGATTCTATCGGGCATCTCGTCCGGCGCGGCAGTGGCGGTGGCGGCGCGCATCGCGAAGCGTCCGCAGAATGCCGGCAAAACCATTGTCGCGATCCTCCCCGACTCGGGCGAGAGGTATCTGAGCACGACACTGTTCGAGGGCATCGACGCCAAGTGAGGTCCGGCATGAATTCGCGCGGAACTGAAAACGATAACGGTGCAGCCAACAACGCCCATTGGGATCTCGACCGGATTGTGGTCGAGTTGCGCGCAGCGCGGACTAGATCCCGACAGGACTGCATCGACAAGGGTGATCGCGAGATGCCCTCGCGCGATGCGTTGCGCACCATCATCGAGGGGCTATTCGGAGTGCTCTTCCCGGATCATTTCGGCCTGCCCGATCTGACCGAGGAAGGCATCGACTATTTTGTCGGTCATCGGCTCGATGAAACGCTGCGCGCGCTGGCCACCCAGGTGCTGCGCGAACTGCAATTTCGCTGCGACGCAACCGACGATCATACGATCGTGCATGCGAGCAAAGCGTTTCAGATCACCCGCGATTTTGCGGCCCGGATACCGCAGATCGCCGCGCTGCTGGAGAGCGATATTCGTGCGGGGTATCAGGGTGATCCCGCGGCTAAGAGCATCGACGAGGTGCGGTTTTGCTATCCCGGCATCACCGCGATAACTCACCATCGAATTGCGCACGAGCTTTATTCGCTGGGGGTGCCGCTGCTGGCGCGCATCATCGCGGAGCTTGCGCATTCGGCGACCGGTATCGATATCCATCCGGGCGCCAGCATCGGTGCAAGCTTCTTTATCGATCACGGCACTGGCGTGGTCATCGGTGAAACCGCCGTGATCGGCGAGCGTGTCCGCCTCTATCAGGCAGTGACTCTGGGCGCGAAGAGCTTCCCGGTTGCCACCGACGGCGCGCTGGTGAAGGGCACCGCACGCCATCCGATCGTGGAAGACGACGTGGTGATTTATGCGGGCGCGACAATTCTCGGCCGCGTCACTATCGGGCGCGGCTCAACCATCGGAGGAAACGTTTGGATAACGCGCAACATCCCCCCCGGGAGCCACATGGCACAGGCACAAGCGCGCAGCGAGACTTTCTACGAAGGAGGCGGCATTTGAAGAGAGTCGGAGGGTTGCGTGGGCTGTGTGGTTAATCCGAAATGCGCCGCCCACTTGTGTTTCAACCTTGGATGAATAATATCGTGCGAGTCGCTTTGTAAAAGGGGTTGGAAAACCGACTTTCATGGAGAGTATTTGATGATCGAACGAAGGGGACGAACGGGGATTTTGATCGGGGCCGGCGCGATGCTGCTTGCCACCGCATTTGCGGGGTGCGCCGGTATGGGAGGATCACATATTGATTGCAACATCGTTCGACTGCAGAGTCAGTCCGGACGCTCTAGCAGCGAAATCGCTTCCGCCCTTGGGGTTAGCGAAGCCGACGTGGCCAAGTGCCCGGCCGCCGGCCCGGTAAGCGGAGCGGCAGGGAGCGGCGGACCCCCTAACGCATCCGAGTACGGAATCCCGGCAGGCCTCGAGGGAGGCGGCGGCGAAGGCGGTGCGAGCACCCCTGCACCTGCCCCTGCTCAGTAATCGGTCATACTATATCTGTTGTCGACATTTGAGCGCGGCGGCTTCGAGGCTGCCGCGCCAAATAATCTCTCGCGTCACATGGCTGCCCCGGGGTACAAAAGAGACTCGGAGGCTGTCATGACTTTTCTCAAATCAAGTTTCGCAGGCGTTGGGCTGATTCTGATCGTCTTCGTCGCCGGATGCGGGATGGTGGGGAGCCACGTCGATTGTGACCAGGTATCGCAACAGCAGCGCGGCGGAGCAAGTGATACCGAAATCGCGTCGGCGACCGGTTTCAGCGTGAATGCGGTCCAATCTTGCTCACAGACCGGATCGTCGAACGGCCGCGAAACCGCGAACAATTATCAGGATCAACCACGCCTTCCGGCAACCATTCCAAACATCCCAAGCAGCGCGATTCACCCATAGCGAAGATTCATCGGGAGCGAGAAGTCATGCGAGAGGGGGGACTTGAACCCCCACGAGCTTGCGCTCACAAGGTCCTGAGCCTTGCGCGTCTGCCGTTCCGCCACTCTCGCGCGCGAGAAGACAGGATTATCCGGCCCCGATAGCTAATTCAAGTCGTTAACCCGTCGCGCTCACATTCGCACCTGCTAGACTGTCGCATACGATATGAGCGAGCGAGTCCGTGGTGCGGTGGATCTGATCCCGAGCGAAGTGGAACCCGGTGTTGCGCTGGATATCAGCGCCGGCGATGGGCTCTCGACGCGGATGCTGGAAGAACGTCGATGGCGCGTGTTTCCCACCGAGTATCATCCGCGCCGAAAAGGATGGACCGCGGTCAACCTCAACGATGACCTGCCGTTTCGCTCGGGCACTTTCGAGCTGGTGATGATGCTAGAGGTGGTCGAGCATTTGGCCGATATCCCGCACATCCTGCGCGAGATCGCCCGCGTCATGAAGCCCGCCGGCGTGGCGATTGTCTCCACGCCCAATCGTCTCAATGTGGCTTCGCGGATGCACTATCTCCTGAGTGGATATTACAAGGGGCGGCGGGCTCCCCTGCCCTATCACTATCGGGTCGAGGATGGCCGCAACTGGCACGTGATGGGCCTGAACGACTTCCATTGGATGGCCAATGGGTTCGGGCTTCGTCTCGACGCGCTGGGCCGCAGCAAACGCAAACTGAAGACGCAGCTGCTCGCCGCGCTGCTGTATCTTCCGATCGCGGCGTATTCGCGCTTTCTCTATGTCCGCGGCATCGACGACCCGGAGCAAAAGGAAATCAATCGGGAACTCTTTCGGCTTATGACCAGCGCCGATTGTTTGCTAAACGAGAATATCGTGATGCGATTCAGGAAGGTGGGTGTGGGTGAAGCTATCGATCATCATCGCAACTCACGCGCGGCCTGATTCGCTCGCGCGCCTGGTCGCATCGCTCAAGCCGCAACTGCGTCCCTCCCGCTCCGAGCTCTTCGTCGCGGAGAACGGGGTCGCGGCGCCAACCGAGCTCGCCGACGCGGCTTCGGTGACCGCGCACATCCACGACCCGCGCCCGGGCAAATGCAGGGCGCAAAATCTTGCGATCAAGCGCGCAACCGGCGAGATTCTAATCTTTCTCGACGATGACCTGGTGGTGGCGCAGGACTACGTTGACCAGGTCGAACGCTTCTTCACTTACCATCCGGAGTTTGCCGCGATGAAGGGTCGCATCCTTCCCCTGGAGGACCCGCACAAGATTGCCGGGGTGAACTCGGTCTACCTCGATCTGCCGCTAGTGGACCACGGCAACGAGATCACCGAAGTGCGCGGGGTGATGGGCGCGAACATGGCATTCCTCGGCAATGCGCTGCGCGCCGTCGGCCCGTTCGACGAGCGACTGGGTCCCGGCGCGGCTGGCCATGAAGAGGAAACCGAGATGTCCGCTCGGTTTCGGCGCGCGGGCTATCGCATCGGGTACTCGCCTAATGCGGTCGTCTATCATGAAGTCGATCCGGCCCGTGCCAACCGCGCGCGGTTCATCCGCGTCGCGCGTGAGCGCGGACGATGCCGGATGATTCACGAGAATCATTCGCGCTTTGACGTAATGCTGAAAAATCTGGTCGCATCGACGCGGTTGGCGCTCGCCTCGATGCTCCGGGTCAGTGCCGAACGGCGTGCGCGCGAGGAGCGCCGGCTCGCCGTCGCGCGCGGAATGCTGGATGCTCTCAATGCCGAGCAAGTCCCCGCCGACGACCGCGTCAACATCTAAGCACCAACGCGACCGCTCGCTACTGCGGAAATGACTGCTTGGAGTTTTTCCGCGTAGCTTTGCCAGGTGTAGCGTTCGGCTGCGGCGCGCGCGACCGCACGCAACTCGCCATCTGCGTCAAGCAGCGCATTCAGCTTTTGAGCAATTTCGACAGCGTCGGTTGGGTCGCGTACTACAAATCGTCGCATAGGCTCCGGCAGCAGTTCCGAGGCTCCGGATTGGACACTCGAAAGCACCGGAAGCCCGCTGGCCATGGCTTCCATAACGACGTTGCCGAACGGCTCGAACAGCGAGGGCAGCGCAAGCGCATCAACGCCATGAAAAATCTGCCGGACATCGGGTATGGCGCCGACAAAATGGATGCGCCCGCTGACTCCGAGCCGCAGCGCGGAGCGCTGATACCATCGGCTATTCTGATCGGCGCCTACGACGAGAAGATGCGCATGCGCGACCTGCGGCCACGCCTCGATCAGAAATCGCAAACCCTTGCGTCCGAAACCACTGCCGACGAATGCCACCAGCGGCGCTCCAGCGGTAATGTCCAATGAGGCTCGAATTTCGTTCCGTGCGGAGTCGTCGCGGGGCGGTGTGAAACGCGCGAGATCGACTCCGTTATACAGCGTGATGACCTTCTCCGCCGGGAGATGGAATTCGTGAATCAAATCGCCGCGCACAAGATTGGAAACCGCGATGCTGGCTTTCAGATGCGCTGATGCAAAGCCACGGCGCTCGATGAACGTTTGCGCGCGATGGTACGGCGAGGCCCGCATCGCACGCCATTGAAGAGCACTACGCCATTGGCGCGCCGCGCGAAGATAGCTGATGTGCGCACTGCCACCCGAGCGCATCACATCGGCGCCGATAGTGCGCGCGAAGCTCAGCACCAGATCAGCGCCCGCGCCGCGAGCCGCCTTTGGCGCGCCGTACGCGAACGACAACAATCCGGCGGTGCGGCCCAGGCGCAGTCCTCCGACTTCTCGAACCTCGAGGTTCTGATACTGTCCGCGCAGTTCGCGGGCGAAAATAGTGACCTGATGGCCAGCCTCGCGGAGGCAGTCGGCTGTGATGATCAGGTCGCGCTCGGTACCGCCACCGTGCGGATTGAAGCGCCGGGAGAGAAGCGCTATACGCATCAACCGGCCACCATCAGAAGCTGCGCACCCCTGCCCGGTATGGTATTTTGAAGCGGGGTGGAGAGGTGCGGAGATGATCGAGATCCAGTGTACTAGTTGTCATACCCGATACCGGATCGATGAACATGTGCTGCCCGCCGACAGTCCGACCTTCAAATGTTCGCGTTGCGGCCATGTCTTCACCGCCGATCCGGTAGCAGCGAAAAAGCTCACCTCCGAACCTTCGTCCAAACCGCAGGCGGCCCGAGCATCGAATCCGCGCGCCAATTCCAAACCCGATACAAATGCGGACACGACCAAGCCCAAAACTCCCGCCGAAGCGTCCACCGCATCGGAGCGCCAGTCGGCCGCGGCGAGCCCGCTGCCTGAGCCCGAATCCAAGCCAGCGCCGATAAAACCGTACATCAGAAGTCAGCGTCCCACTGTGTTCGACCGCACTCCGGAACCACCAGCGGCGAAGCAATCGGAGGAGCCGATTTCCGAGAGCGACGGCAACGCAGTTGCACAAATGAAAGCTGCGGTAGAGACCCAAGCGAGTGCTTCCGTTGACGAGCCGCGACACGCACGACAATCGCCCCATACGGCGAAAACAAATACCGCCGCGCAGAGCAGGAACGAATCTGACGCCGAGGGCGAGAATCTCGAGTTCGATTTTAGCGATGAGAGGGAGCTCGAATTCGGCCCGGAACCCTCCGAAGATGATGTGCCGGCGGCGGAGTCGTGGAGCGTCGGCGATGATGCTCCCGAACAATCCATCGCTCGTCCGCCTGGATTTGGCAGCGATGAACCGGATCCGGGCTTCAGCCGCGGCGAGCCTGCGCCGATCGGGCGCGGAACCATTCCGCGCTATGCCGGGAGTCCGCCACCGCAGCATTCGCCGCTCCCGGATGAGCAAGCGTTCATCGAACGAGCCGAATTCCACACTGCGCGTTCTTTCATCGGAGTTTTTTTCGTAGTGGCGTTGATGTTTGTTGCGTTGACGTTCGTGATCTATGGGACACCGTCTGCAAGTACCGAACTGCTGCGGAGAATGCCCGTCATCGGGCCGGAATTTGTGCAGTCCGTAGCGCTGGAAAATCTGCTCGTCATCTCTGATGTTCGATCGAGCTATCAAACAGTCAAGGGTGGGCATGCGGCACTGGTGGTTACCGGCGTAGTCGGCAACCACTCGACTGCCGCGCTCCATATGGTTCAGATCGGAGTCCGGTTGCTCGATGCCGCGCAGCACGATGTCGCGAGTTCGGCGGTGTACGTGGGGACGACGTTGTCACCGCGGATGATCGGCGAAATGACGCCGCATGAATTGGAATTTCTTCAGAAGCTTGATCCGCAGAAGACCTTCGTATTGCAGCCGGGACACGGCGCGCCTTTCCTGATGGTGTTCATCGATCCGCCTCACCAGGTAGGCCATTTGAGGGTCGGCGTCTCGCGGGTTCAGCCGCCCGCGACCGCACCAACCACCGAGGCGAGCGCTCACCTCTAGCGATCACTCTTTCTCGCGAGCGATCATTTCTTCGTACTCGTTATTGTCCATCAGATCGTCGAGGTCGGTGGGATCGTTCATCTGCACCTTGACCAGCCATCCGTCGCCGTATGGATCCTCATTCACCACCTCTGGGCTCTCGGGCAAATCCTCGTTCACTTCGATCACGGTGCCGCTGACCGGCGCGTAGATGTCGGACACCGCTTTGACCGACTCGACCACGCCGAACGGATCATCCTTGCTGATCTTGTCGCCGACTGAGGGCAACTCGATGTAGACGATCTCGCCGAGCTGTTCCTGTGCGTGATCGGTGATTCCGACCGTCGCCACGGTGTCTTCGGTGACAACCCATTCATGTTCTTTCGAGTACTTGAGCCCCTTGGGGATCTCCATGACTCCTCCGAGCAATTACAGCCCCCGCCGTCTCATGGTTGGCGGCCAGCGTTCGGCCAGCCACCATCACCATCATGAATCATCAAGCGCGGCGCAATTTCGCTTGTCAAGTTCTGCGCGTCCCTCGATCTAGCGCGGAAACGAAAAGTCCTCTTGACTGGGAAGCGTGACATGATTCCAGTGTGTGCACATCGCGGATGGTCGTGCGCGCGGTGGTGGTTACGCTTGCTTCGCGGCGTGGCAGGAGCCTGATGCCAGGGCCGATCACTTCGGATCGAGTGGAGGTAACATGATCGTCGGAGTTCCGACCGAAATTAAAGCTGACGAGAGGCGCGTCTCGCTCACGCCTGCGGGCGCGGCCGCATTCCGCCGCCATGGCCACCGAGTCTTGGTTCAGCGCGGGGCGGGAGTAGGCAGCGGATTCTCCGACCGGGAATATCGCGAAGCCGGAGCGGCGATCGCACAAAGCGCCTCCGCGGTGTGGAAGCAAGCCGAGCTGATCCTCAAGGTCAAAGAGCCGCAATCCGCCGAGTATCGCTTCTTGCGGCCCGGTCTGATCGTTTTCACCTACTTGCATCTCGCCGCCGATCGCCGGCTCGCCCTCGAGATGCTGAAGCGGAGCGTCACAGGTCTCGGTTACGAGACGATTGAGTTGGAGGACCACAGCCTGCCGCTCCTCGCACCGATGAGCGAGGTAGCGGGAAGAATCGCGATTCAGGTCGGGTCATGGTGCCTGCAAGCGCGCAATGGTGGCCGCGGCGTGCTGCTAAGCGGAGCGCCCGGAGTGCGCTCGGGCAAAGTCGCGGTGGTCGGCGGCGGGATCGCGGGACTCAACGCATGCCGCGTGGCGGCCGGCGTCGGCGCCGAAGTAAGCATCCTCGACAACAATCCAATCAGGTTGCGCTATCTCAACGACATCCTCGGCGGTTCGGCGATGACCGTGATGTCGACGCACGCGACACTGGAAGAAGAAATCGTCGCGGCCGATCTGGTGATCGGATCGGTGCTGGTTGCGGGCGCGCGCACGCCCCGACTCATCACATCCAAAATGGTTTCGCGAATGAAGCCGGGAGCGGTGCTGGTTGATCTGTCGATCGACCAGGGCGGGATTTCCGAAACCTCGAAGCCGACCACGCACGAAAGTCCCATCTACATCCGCAATGGCGTGGTGCACTATTGCGTAACCAACATGCCGGCGATGGTGCCGCATACCTCGACCTACGCGCTCACCAACGCGACGCTCATCTATGCGCTCGAGATTGCCGATCACGGCGTCCTCGAAGCGGGACAGCGCAACAAGGCGATTCGTCACGGGCTCAACACGTTTGAGGATAACGTCGCGCATCCAGCTGTAGCCGAAGCACTACAGATGAAATATCGCTCGCCGTGGGATTCGGTTCAGTAAAGGCCGCCGGGCCCGGCGTTGGTGTTGTAGCGCTGCTGACCGGATTTGACCTGACCATAGGTGCCGGACTCGAAGCGCTTGACGTTGGAGGACGTCAGCGTGAGATCGCCGTGCAGATTGGCGATCGCTTGCGTGACGCCATCCTGCGCGATTTCATGGGCGCGAACCCATCGAGCCTGATGTTGCACAAAGTTCGCGAGTTCGAAGACATTCTGCGCCAGCGCCTTTTGTGCCTTGGCAAATTTGGCGGTCCACACCACCTGCTTGGTTTGCATGTCGACGAACTTCAGCACGAAGGCGACCGAGGCGGGTGATGCAGCCGCATAGTCGAGGCCCTCGCGTTCGCGGTAGCGCTCGAGGTCTCCATAGAGGACGCCGTCGATCGATAGCGCGTGGCCGAGCTTGAGCGCATTTTCCTCCAGATTCTGCGGCGTGGTGGGCGGAAGATTCGTCATCGCGCGAACGACATCATCCTGCGGCACGACATCCCAGCCGCCGGCGAGAGCAGCCTGGGTGAAAAGTTCCGCCGTTACCGCGTCGGGGCCACCGTCCGCTACCACGTCGCCATTGGTGCCGGGATTCGCGATCACCGGCATCACCGCGATGGTGTCGACCTTCACTTGTTTGATCGAGGGCACTGCGTGGGCCTGGATATCACCCAAGGGGAGGAAGCCCTTGACGGTTTGCACGGTGGTGTCGGCGGCAGAGTAAATCACCGGTGTGCACGCCGCGACGGCAACCATCATGACGGCGCCGAGTGCGCCTCCGGTCATCTGGATTTTGCCGTGCATCTTCATACCACCTTGATCGAGAGTTCCTTGAGCTGTCGCGGACTGACTTCCGACGGGGCGCCGCTCATCAGGTCGACCGCCTTCTGCGTCTTGGGGAAAGCGATCACGTCGCGAATCGATTCGGTCCCACACAGCACCATTATCAGCCGATCGACGCCAAAAGCGATCCCTCCATGGGGCGGAGCGCCATAGGTCAGAGCCTCGATCAGAAAGCCGAAGCGGTCGAGCGCTTCCTCGCGCGTGAGGCCGAGCAACTCAAGCACCTTGAGCTGGAGCTCGCGGCTATGAATACGAATCGAGCCCCCGCCCAGCTCTTCGCCATTGAGCACCAGGTCGTAAGCGAGCGCGCGGGTATTGAGCGGATGCGTCTCCAAGGTCTTCAGATCGTCAGGATTAGGCGCGGTGAAGGGATGATTGACCGAAAAGAGCCGCTTCTCTTCGTCATTGAACTCGAACAGCGGGAAGTCGACGACCCAAAGAAACTTGCGCTCGCCGGTATCGCGCAGATTGAAACGCCCGCCGAGCTGCAACCGAATGTCGCCCAGGATGGGCCGGACTTTGTCGGCATCGCCCGCAACCAGCAGCATCGTATCGCCGGTCTTCAGATCGGCCGCCTTCGTCGCGAGGTCTTTCTCCGTTTCGCCGACATACTTGGAGATCGGCCCCTGCCATCCGTCGGGATTCGCTTTGATCCACGCGAGCCCCATTCCATGGCGCACCTTGAGGCCCTCGACCATCGTGTCGAGATCCTTACGGCTCAGCTGATGCCCGCCCGGCACTACGATTCCGTAGATACTCTCACTGCGCGCGAGTACGTCGGCAAAAACCTTAAACGAGGTGCCGGTAAAGGCGAAACTGAGATTCTTCAACTCCATTCCGAAGCGAAGGTCGGGTTTGTCCACGCCGAAACGTTCCATCGCCTCGGCATACCGCATCCGAAGAAACGGCGGCTTCACATCGAAGCCGACAACCTTCTCGAACACTGACGCCATCATGCCTTCAGCCACGCCCATGACGTCCTCGGGCCGTGGGCACGTCATCTCGATGTCGATTTGGGTGAACTCGGGCTGCCGGTTGGCGCGTAAATCCTCGTCGCGAAAGCATCGTGCGATCTGGAAGTACCGATCGAAGCCGCCGACCATCAGAAGCTGCTTAAGAAGCTGCGGCGACTGCGGCAGAGCATAAAACTTGCCAGGATTGACGCGGCTCGGCACCAGGTAGTCGCGCGCCCCCTCCGGCGTCGATTTGAAAAGGATCGGCGTCTCGACTTCGATGAAGCCCCGCTCATCGAGGTAGTCGCGCACCACTTTAACCGCGCGATGGCGTTGGCGGATGTTGCGCTGCATCTCGGGGCGGCGGAGATCGAGGTAGCGGTACCTTAGGCGCAGGTCCTCGGCCGCCACCTCGCCCTCGCCAATCGCGATGGGTGGCGGAGGCGAGGAGTTGAGCACCTCGCATTCAGAGACGGCGATCTCAATCTCTCCAGTAGGCAGCTCGGCGTTAACGGTTCCCTCCGCGCGGCGAACGACCTTGCCCTTGGCCGCGAGGAAAAATTCCGAGCGCACGGCGCCCGCGACCTCATGCGAGGCGGCATCGTGCGCCGGATTGAATACGAGTTGTACGATCCCCTCGCGGTCGCGAAGATCGATGAAGATGAGTCCGCCGTGGTCGCGGCGCGAGTTGACCCATCCGAACAATGCGACCTCGCGGCCGGCATCGGAGCTTCGCAGCACGCCGCAGTAATCAGTGCGCTGCCATGGCGGCAGCGGCGTATAAGTTTTTTCAGCCATCAGATGTTAGAGTCTTGAAGGATACCCGCCGCGACCGATCCAAGAAATAGTCATGCCCGCGCGGTTTGAATCGCAGCGGAGACTTCGGCCTCGGGGACTTCGCGCTGGGTCGAGGCCGTAAGATCGCGCAGGACGACGACGCCCTTCGCAATCTCATTCTCGCCGATGATCACCGCGAAGCGCGCGCCGATCTTGTTCGCGCGCGACAACAGCGCTTTGAGCTTGCGCTCCGGCGAGAACATCTCGACGCTCAATCCGCTCTCCCGCATCGTGCGTCCGATGCCAATTGCCTTCAGCGTCGCAGCTTCGCCCATCGCGATGATCGCCGCATCGGTTTTCTCAACGAGAAGTTTTCCTGCCGCTTCAAGCGCAAGGGCTACACGTTCCAGTCCGCTCCCAAAACCGATTCCCGGCACCGACGCGCCGCCGAGCGCCTCGATAAGTCCGTCGTACCGGCCACCCGCAACGACGGTGCTCTGCGAGCCGAGTCCGGTCGCGATGACCTCGAAGGTGGTCCGAGTGTAGTAGTCGAGGCCTCGCACCAGCCGCGGATTCTCGATGTATTTCAGCGCGCCCGCCGTCAGGAGCGCCTTCAACTGATCGAAGTGTTTCTTGCACGGATCGCAGAGATAGTCGGCGCTCTTGGGCGCATGCTCGACTAGCGCAACGTCGATTTTGCAATCGAGCAGGCGCAGCGGATTGCGCTCCAGGCGATGCTTGCAGTCATCGCAGAGCTGGTCATAGTGCGCCTTTCCGAATTGGTAGACCGCCTCGCGAAATTGCGGTCGGCACTGTGTGTCGCCAATCGAGTTGATTTCGAACCTGAACTCGACGCCGAGTTCGCGCTGCAGCTCATCGATCATGAGGATCACTTCGGCGTCGCACGCCGCGTCGCCGCGCCCGAACACCTCGACACCGAATTGATAGAACTGCCGATAGCGCCCTTTCTGCGGGCGCTCGCGCCGAAACATCGCACCCGAGTAGTAGAGTCGCTGTTCCGGGTCGCTGCGATCCAGGCCGGCCTCGATGTAGGCGCGCACGACACCGGGAGTTCCCTCCGGCCGGAGCGCGATGGTCGTCTCGGCCTCGTCGCGATCGCTGAAGACGTACATCTGCTTCTCCACGATGTCCGAGGTATCGCCGGTCGAACGCGCATAGAGTTCCACGCGTTCGACGGTGGGGATGCGGATCTCGTGAAAGCCGTGGCGCTGCGCGATCGAGCTGAAGTTTTTTGCGACGAGGCTTAGCGCTTCGGCGCTGGGACCGATCCAATCCTGGAATCCGCGCAGTCGTGTGAGGTGCGTGTTCATCGAATCATATCTAAAGTAATACTTGAGTTATTTCCGCCGTACAAATGAGAAGGGCCGCCCGAGAGCGGCCCTTCATCAGATGGCCGTTTAGAGCGACTGCGATCCTACACCGTCAGGATATTGATGGTGCAGGCTGACCCCAACCCGATGACGTGCGCCTGGCCGGCCTTCGCGCCCTTTACCTGGCGGTCCTTCACCCGCTCA
>JBGPMZ010000010.1:0-14670 GCA_041487255.1 Binataceae bacterium (SeqCode)
CAATGCCTTTGTCGCGGAATTCGATCCTGCGCTTAGCGGTGCCAACTCACGCCTCTACGGGACCTATCTAGGTGGTGCCGGAGGGAAAAATATTCTCGCGTCCCTCGCGATTGGTGATCTGGCCACAGGAATCGCGCTTGACTCGGGAAAAGTCTGGGTAACTGGAACTACTGCCTCGACTAATTTTCCCGTTGCCGGCACCTCGGCCCCTGCCTTTCAAAGCACTAACCACGCTGCCGCGGAGTTCAGGAGCGCCGGCAACCGTGGGATTCGTGAGCGAACTCGATCCCGGTCTAAGTGGTTCGGCACAGTTACTCTATTCGACCTATTTCGGAGGTAATGGCTTTAAGATAGGAGGCCTCCTGGGAACGGGCGATGGCGCCATCGATATCGCGGTGAACGCCGGCAAGGTCTTCATCACCGGTGGCACGAGTTCGACCGAGGGGTTTCCGCTGAGTACCAACGCATGCCAGAAGACCGACAAAAGTTCCGGCATCATAGCGAACGTACCGGTCACCGCCTTCGTTGCCGAACTCGATCCGGCCCAGCAGACGCCCGCAAACCAATTGATCTTCAGTACCTACCTGGGTGGCACTGGAGCGGCGGATGTAGCAGGTGGCATCGGTCTCGATACGTCGATCGAGGGCCCTACCAGCGGCGATATTTTTGTTTCGGGCCTCACCTACTCGACCGACTTCCCGGTCACGACCAACGCGTTTCAACAGACCAATGGCGCTGAGGCCAAGACCTCGACCAATGCGTTCCTTACCGTAATCGATCCGACCAGTAGCGACTGCTCACTGGGCGCCGGCGCGACCGCTACGGCTACCCCTACGGCGACGCCAACCTCAACCTCCGCTGGAACAGCTACCGCGACCACCTTGGCGACGGCGACACCAACGACAGCCGAAACAAGCACGGCGACCCCGACCACTTCTCAGTCGGCGAGCCCCACGCCTACTGGTACCGTCACAACAACAACTACCCCGAGCGCTACTTCGACCGATACCGCAACGCCGACGGCGACCTCCACTCAAATTGCCACCGAAACTCCGACGGCGACAGCGACAGCTATCGAACCTCCCAAGCTGAACCCGCAGTCACTCGCATTCGGCAATCTGCAATTTGGCGGTGGCACCGGTCAGACCTCGAAACCCAAGAAGGTCACAGTCACCAATCAGTCGAGGTCCGCCGAGTTGGTCTTTTCGAGCGTGTCGACCGGCACCGGCGACTTCGCGGTCGAGTCCAACACCTGTATCGGCTCGCTGCCGGCGCGCAAGAAGTGCAGTGTTATGATTACCCTCACCCCGAGCGCACAAGGTCCGGCCAACGATCAGCTTACATTGAATGACAGCGCTCCTGATTCGCCACAGGCGGTCGCTCTGACTGGACAAGGCGTCGCGCCGAAAATCAAGATCGCGCCCAAAGCGCTCTCGTTCAGAAACAACACAGATTGCAGCTCTCAGCCACCGAAGACGGTCAAAGTGACCAACCCGAATGAGGAGGCGAGTATCGAAATCGATGAAGTGACCGAAACCGACGCCAACGATGATTTTTCGGTCGACCTCGACGAGTGTAGCGGCGTGATTCTCGGTCCCGGCCAATCCTGCGGTTTGACGGTCAGCTTCTGTCCCTTGGACGTCGGCAAGACGACTGGAATCCTGTCTATCGTCGACGATGCGGTCGGCTCTCCGCAGACTGTCAAGTTGAATGGTAATGGAACCGCGCCCCGAGGAGTGAATGCTCGCCCGATGGACGGCACGGAAAATTAGCTTCGCGCGATGACCACCAGTTGCTCGAGGAGTCCCGCGACCTCAGCGGGCTCCTCGACGCGATATCGCGCGAAGCTGGGGCGCTCTGCGCCCACCAGCACACCGATCCCGCCCTGGGGCGAGAGCGCGCGGAAGGCATCCTCATCGGTAATGTCGTCGCCGAAATAGGTCGTGAGGGGACCCGCAACCCCGGCTTCTCGCATCAGAAATTCCAGCGCCGCGTCCTTGCCACCGAGGCCGCGCGGGATCGCTTCGTGGATCATTTTGCCATGCAGCAGCCGCAGCATCGGCCGTTGATTGACGAAGTCGTCGAATCCGGCGAGCGCAGCGGCGGCATCCTGGGGATGCACATTGCGATAATTAACCGTGAGCGCGAAGCCCTTGTCCTCGATGATGAATCCTCTATCGGATGGGATTTCCCGCGCGACGAATTCGCGCACCAGCTCGATGTCCCCGGCGCATCGATCGACGCCGGGCGCCATCCGCCGCGCGCCGTCGCGGCCGATGAATTCCAATCCGTGGGTGCCCGCGAAGAGCAGCCCATCGCGCAGACCGAGCAGTCCGAGCAGCGTATCGAGGTCGCGTCCGCTGATGATCGCAACAGTGAGCTGTTCCCGATGGCGCGCCAACTCCGCGAGAGCGATTTTCGCGCGCGGGAGTGGGACCGCCTTCCACGGATCGCTGGTGAGCTCGGAAACCGTGCCGTCGAAGTCGAGGCACAGCAGAAGATGGCCTCGCGCGAGCTGGCCGGCTATCAATCCGCGCGGCAGCGGACCAGGCGTCTTAGTGGGTTCAGGCGTGCGCGAGGCTTTGCGGCTCAAGAGCCGTCTCCGCAGTAAGCGCGCCGAGGAAATTCGCCGACCATCGTTCGAGATTGTTGAGGCGGATCTTCTGGCGCAGCGCGCGCATCCTCTGGGCGCGCGCCTCGGGACGCATCTCGATCGCTTCGCGGATGCGATCGGCGATCGCGTCCGGATTGTAGGGATTTACGAGGAGCGCGTCGGTCATTTCCTCGGCGGCGCCGGCGAACTCGCTCAGGATCAACACCGCGTCGTCAGCCGGATGCGAGGCGACGAATTCCTTGGCCACCAGGTTCATACCGTCGCGCAGCGGCGTAAGCAACGCGACATCCGCCGCCTGATAGTAGGCGACCAGATCCTCCGCGCCGAACTGAGTATAGAGGTAGCGAATCGGCACCCATCCCGCGGATGAAAAACGACCGACCACCCGCCCGACCGCCTCGTCGAGCTGGCGCTTGAGCGCGGCATATTCCGTGACCTTGGTGCGCGACGGGACCGCGATCAGCACCAGCGTCACCCGGCGATGATAGTTCGGATTGCGTTCGAGGAAGCGCTCGAAGCCGAGCAGGCGCTCGAGGATGCCCTTGGTGTAGTCGAGGCGATCGACGCCGAGGACTACCACTTCGCTGCGCAGGCCGCGCCGGATGCGCGAGCTCTTTTGCTGGGTGCGCGAGCTGGCGGCAAGATTCTCGAAATAATCAACCGGAATTCCGAGCGGAAAAGTCCCAACCCGCGAGGTGCGTCCTTCGAAATGAACTTCCCCGCGCTCCGCATCGACTTGCGCTCCCAGCACGCGCTGACACGAGTTGAGGAAATGCGTCACGTAGGAGTCGCAGTGGAAGCCAATCAGATCGCTGCCGAGCATTCCCATCAGCAGTTCGCGGCGCCACGGAAACACTCGATAGAGTTCGACCGGCGGGAAGGGCACGTGCCAGAAGATTCCGATCGCCAAATCCTTGCGGCGTGTGCGGATGACGCGGGGCGTCAGCGCCAGATGAAAATCCTGGATCCACAGCGCGTCGCCCTCGCCAGCCTGCTCGATCGCGGAGGCCGCGAACATCTCGTTCACCGCTCGATACTGCCGCCACTGGCCCACGTTGAAGTGGCAGTTGGAGATCATGTAGTGCATCAACGGCCACAGCGCGCGATTGCACATCCCATAATAATATTGCGAGACGTCGCGCTCGCTCAGTTCTACGAAGGAAAGGTCGAAGCGCGGATGCTCAGCCGGCAACGACAGCCGCGGCGGAGTTTTCTGGCCGCCGTTCCATGCGATCCAAAGTCCACCGTGGCGTTCCAGCAGGCGCAGGAAAGTGCTTCCTACGCCGCCTACCGTCGGTTCGATGCGCTCGTCGCGTCCCTCGTGCACGACCTTGATCGGGGCGCGATTGGACATCACGACCAGCCTACGGCCGCCGAGAACGTCGCCGACAGGTTTGCCGTTGCGGGTGGAAGAAGACGCCATGCGCTCGGAAGTAGCCATCAGGATTCACAGGAATGCGCGAAGAAAAATTCGCGCCGCTGCGGGAGGATAGTGTTATTTTAACCCCGCGGCGGTGGCTCCGGCAACCAAGCGCAAGCATCTCGCCTCAGGGAGTCTGCGCCAGCACAAACTTTCCGATCTTGTCGATCGCTTGCTGCCCCTCGGGCAGAATTTTCGCGAACGCGTGCCATACATGGATCATGTCGTCCCACACTTCGAGGTCGACTTTCACCCCGTCGGCCTTCGCGCGTGCGGCGACCCGATTCGAATCGTCGAGCAGCGTCTCGGCATCGCCAACCTGGATTAGCAGGGGCGGAATGCCGCGATAGTCCGCATGGATCGGCGACGCGAGTGGATGCTTAGGGTCCTGCTCGCCGATGTAATGCCTCGACATGCCGCCGAGATTGCCGGCGCCCACCATCGGATCGCGTGCCGCGCGCGTCTTGTACGAATCGCCGGTGCCCTCCATATCCGCCCATGGCGAAATCGCCACGCCGGCCGCCGGTATCGGCAGCTTCGAATCGCGAATCGAGAGCAGCGTTGCGAGCGTCAGCCCGCCGCCTGCGGAATCGCCGGCAACAACGATCTTGCCCGGCTTGTAACCTTGCGCGAGAAGCCATTTGTAGGCCGCAACGGAGTCCTCGACCGCGGCTGGGAATTTGTGTTCCGGCGCCAGACGATACTCGATCGCCAACGCACGAGCCTTCGCCGCACGGGCGATTCGCGCGATCGTCGCGCGATGCGTCGCGATCGAGCCCATCACGTAGCCGCCGCCGTGGAGATAGAGGATCGCGCGATCGGAGGCCGCCTCGGGAGGCACGATCCACTCCGCGGCGATGTCGCCGACGCGCAGGGCCTCGCACTTCACATCGGGCGCGACGCGTTCGCTGACGCGCTCCATCCCGGCGCGCATCTTATCTACCGTCGCGTTGGGATTTCGCGGCTGAGACTTGAGAATTTCGAGAACCTTGTTGAGTTCGGCACTGGCCATGTGTCCCTCCCGTTAGAGGCGCCGCGTAGGCGACTCGATTACTGGCGATGCGGCATGATGAGCACTTCCGATCGCTGGGTTTCCGGATCGAGTCTTACCAGATAGAGCGGAAAATTGGTTTCTGCAAGACCGACGTTGGTGCGCCCATTGCATCCGCATCGCGCGATGGTCGCATCGTTGATGGCCGACAGACGATCGAGTTTGAGCGACGCGGCCTGTAGCTCCTGCCTTCGTATCGCGAGATCGAGTTCGTTGTCCTTCAGCGCGACCGAGGAGAACATCGCGGTTCCTGCTACGTTTCCCTGTTTCGCCACCCATAGGATGAACTCATCCTTCTTCATCTTGCGCATCGAGGGATTCTGTTTGCGCACCGCGGCGATCGCCGCCGCGAGTTCCTTCTTGCGACGCGCTTCGGCGCGATCGTCGCGCTGATCTACCAATTCCCACATCAGATGTGACCACTTTGCCACCACCGTCGGGTCGCAGCCCGGCGTGTTGAGGTACATCTGCGCGGCCTGTTCCGCGCCGCCCAGGTCGCCGTTGGCGAGGGCGGCATTGACCTTTTCGTATGCTGCTTGCCGGACTCGTTCGTCGATCTTTTCTACCACCTGAGCGCTTTCGCTGCCGGGCTCTTTGGCGGCGTCGACGCACACCCGGCGTTGTTCGCCGACCGAGGAGGCCGGTTCGCCGAGCATGAACTCGGAAAGGCAAAGATCATCTTTGACCTCGCGGCGCTGAGCGTTGGTGAGTTTGTCCAGCGGCATCGCGAGCAACTCCTGATGCGCCTCCGCGTACCGGCCTGCCGCCATCTTCTGACGCGCGGAGGAGAGAGCCACAGGTGCGCATCCTGAGATGAGAGGGATCAAAGCCGCGACGGCGAAGAAAGCCAGCGCCTGGGAGGCGGCGCTCCACGAATGGGAATGCAGTCGGTCGAGCATGGATGAGACCTCAACTGATATCACCCCCATGAAAAGTCTGACGCTCGCACGGCGCATTGGCAAGCTCTGCGAGGCTCTGCCGCCCAGTGGTTTGGTCGCGTGGATGTCTCAGTTTGCGATGGCGTGGGACGCTACCAGAGACGCGTGCGGATCATCCGGCGGCGTGTATCGAAGTGAGAATCGGGTGCGGTGCGATCGTCTCGATACGCACCAGCTTCGATTGAATGGCTACCTTCCGGCAAATCAAACGCCGGCGTCGGCAATCGCAGGCTTGTCCCATTGTGAAGACGAGTTAGTGGAAGTCTCGGCTCAACAGCCGGGCAAATCTACTGGCACGCGAACTGCACTTCCTCCCGCCTGAAGATCCGATCACATTCAGTCAGCATAAATAGACGTGCTGATGATCGAATCCAGGCAAACGTACAAAGGAGATCCGAATGAGTTTTCTAACCAGAATCTGTGCACGAATCATCGAAACGAAACGCAGCCAGCGCGGTCAGACCATGACTGAGTATGTGTTGATCATCGCCGCAATCGCGGTGGCGGGTTACGTCGCCTATCAGGGCCTCGAAGTCGGTATCAACGGCATCATCACCCGCGTGACCACGTCGCTGAACGCCGCCTAGTCAGTCACCAATCGAAGTCGAGCCTCGCCCGCCGCATCTGATGATCGCGGAAGCGAGGCTCGCGCTTCGGAAGCGCAACACATCAGCTCACCAAGAGTGGTTTTTCAGAGAGGAAAATGAGAAGGCCGACAATCTTTCTGCTGTTGGCGATGGTCGCAGCAGTGCTGGCAGCCATCGTGGTGTTTTCCGCGCTGAGAAACCGCGAAGCGCAAGTTCAAGTCGCGCTCGCGCAGACCCAGGACATCGTGGTCGCCACCCGTGACCTGCGCCTCGGCGAGCGGCTCAGCGTAGCGGATGTGAAGTTGGTCAGATGGTCGCGCCAAAGCGTACCGGAAGGCGCTTTTACCGACCCATCGATGGTCGGCAACAGCTACGCGAGGACCGAACTCATCGCGGGCCAGCCGGTAGTCCAGCGCAATCTCATCCAGGCCGACCAGACTCCGGGAGTCATGCCGATGATCATCCGGCCCGGGATGCGGGCGATGTCGGTGGCGGTTGACGAGGTCGGCGACATTTCCGGCTTCGTGAAACCACGCACCCACGTCGACGTGTTGGTCGCGGTGTCCGGTACCGGCGCCGACAACAACAAGCCTTATTCGAAAATCGTGCTGCAGAACATTGAGGTGATCGCGATTGCGCAGCAGATCGACAAAGGCAAGGACGAAGCCGAAGTCGCCAAGGTCGTGACTCTGCTGGTCACTCCGCACGACGCGGAGAAACTCGGACTTGCAAGTCGTGAGGGCATGCTGCGGCTCGCGATGCGCAACTACAACGATGACAAGGTGGTCGCGACCACCGGCAGCGACTTCGCCGATCTGCTCGGACCCAACGGCACTCGGCCTGCGTTCAACGCGCAGCCATCCGATCTGAATCTGGGAAGAATCGCGCGTGCTTCGGGGCACCGTCCTTTTGCGGTCGAAATAATGCGCGATGGGCGGAATGCCGAAACCGTGTCGTTCATTTCCGCCAGCTCTAACGGCATTTCCAATTCAATTCATCAGGATTCGCCGATGGCGCCGCCCTCTGCGCTTCAACCTCCGGCCGTGCCCGCGGCGTCCGATGCTTCCAGCGCCGCTGTGACCGGCGCCGCGGGAAGCTCCATCCAGTCAGACGGCGCGCCATCGGCCTCTTACATGCCGGTACCGAAAACCCTGGAGGTGCCGTGAGCGAAATTTATCGCTGACGGGAAAGTAACTGAGACAATGAAACATCAGACCATACGCACGATGGCCGCGTTGGCGGCATCCCTGTTCGCCGGGGCCCTCTCCTTCGCTCTGGCGCTTCCAGTGCGCGCGGAGACGGCGGTTCAATCGAAGACCATCAATCTGAATGCGGGGCAGTCCCGGGTTATCGATCATCTCAAGATAGATTCCAAACCAGCGATTCGCGTTATCGAAAATTCACATGCGCTGGTGATTCATGGCGAAACGCCAGGTCAGTTGGTGTTGCTCGGCGCGGAACGCGGGCAATGGCAAGTCACGGTGACTCGCGATGATGGCGCTCAGATCGCATATCTGGTCGACGTCGCGGCGATTGCCGACAGTGCGACGCCGCTGGATGCGGGCAGCGGTCCGGTAGCTTTCTCAGACTCGGCTCTTCCAGACACCGCGGCATCAGCAGCTTTGACGGGCGGCCCTACACAGACAGTGCGGCCTTCGCCTGTCGTCGATGCGTTCGGCTCCGATGCAGCGCCGCAAGAGAGTTCACTCGTGAGAGATAGCCGTCCTGCCGCGCAGTTATCGCTAAACACTCAGCCCGCATCTGCTCAGGCGCCGTCGCATTCGAACCAATATAGGACCGATCCACCCGCCACCGATGATGCACCAGTAGCTTCGACCGGCCCCCACTACCTGCCGACTGATGTGATCTCGGTGATGAGTGGGGCGTCGGAGGTCATCGATTTTCCGCGCCGCTTGAAACGGATCTCGGTAGCCGACAGCACCGTCGCGGATATTCAGGTCACCAGCCCCTACCAGTTGAATTTGATTGGCCACAAACCCGGCTTCACCACCTTGGCGGTGTGGGACGATCAAGGCCACTATCAGGAACGCCAGGTGCGCATCGATACCGGCGGCAAGCAGCAGGTAATGCTCAATGCGATCGTAGCTGAACTCGATCGCACGAAAATCGAGACTCAGGGAGTCGATTTTTCAGCCGCGCTCTTGAAATCCGGACTCTCATTCACCAGTTTGCCAGGCTCGGTCGCAACTCCGTACGGACCAACTTCACAACTCATGGGCGGGAGCGGCGCAGTTTCCGGCGTGCCTCCTCCGGGAGGTCAACTGCTGCCGCTGTTGCTCTCCAGCACGTTGACCTATGGATTGTCGACGGCGAGTTCGGGCCTCGCGACGCAGTCGCTATTCCAGTTTTTCGAATCGCACAATCTTGGACGCATCCTGGCGCAACCGCATCTGCTGGCGAACTCCGGGCAGAGCGCTTCATTTCTATCCGGCGGCGAAATTCCGATCGTGCTCGCGCAGGCGCTCAACACGTCAATCGTATTCAAGCAGTTTGGGACCCAGATCAATTGCCGTCCCACTGTGATCGGCCGCGAAGAAATTGAACTGCTGGTAAAAACCGAAGTGTCCGAACCTGACTACGCCCATGGTGTGGCGCTGTTCGGCTTCACGGTGCCGGCCTTCGTAACGCGTAAGGCCGACACCATGGTGCGTCTGAAAGATGGCCAGACTCTGATTCTCGCGGGTTTGATTCTGCGCAACCGCAACGCGGTAGTGCACAAGGTTCCGTATCTCGGCGATGTTCCCTATCTCGGCGGGCTCTTCCGCAACACCGACTGGCAGGATGCGCAAACCGAGCTCGTGATGTCGGTGCGGCCGCAAATTGTCGGCCCGTTGCCGCCCAATGCCCAGGTGTTCGAGCCCTCCGAGCGGGGCCCCCTGACCGAGGACGAAATCCGCACACGCAGGCTCGATACGCCCGATGCGTCCCGTCCCCGATTCTAGTGTTGGCAGGAGTTTTTCGGTGCATACAATCGATCTTAGCAACGTCCGGAAAGTGGTCCTGCGGGTCGAGCTGGTAGGCGAGTCCTCCGAGCTTCGTGACTCAGTCAAGCATGCGCTCGCGCGGGTCACCGAACCGTCGTTGCAGTTGGTCGAAACCGATCGCGACGGTAGTGCGAATTCCGACGCTTCGGCAGAAGCTCCGATCGATGTTTCGATGGTGTTGTTCAATGGCGATGAGGGCAAGTCGCTCGCCTACCTGCAACAGCACTCCTCGCAAACGCCCCGTGCGGCGCTCTTCGGATTGCTGAAAGAGCGCTCGCCGGGCCTGATGAAGCGCGTCATTCGCGCCGGCGCCGATGAGCTCCTTTTTCTGCCGCTGGATCCCGGCGATCTTACCCGCGCACTACTGAAGGTTAGCGAAACCCGCGTCCGTGGCGGTCGGCACGATGGCGGCATGGTGATTTCGCTGGCCAGCATGGTCGGCGGAGTGGGAGTCAGCTCGATAGCGGCAAACCTGGCGCTCGCTTTGCGTTATCAGCTGGATAAGGGCGTCGCGCTGCTCGACCTCGATTTGCAAAATGGCGCGTTGGCGGTGCTGCTCAATTTAGAGCCCGAGTTCACCATCATGCCCCTGTGCAGGCTGGAAAAGAAACTCGACTCGATCCAGTTGGAGGCGGCGCTTACCAAGCATTACTCCGGCGCTTATTTGCTGGCGGCGCCGAAACGGATCGAAGAAGGCGAGCTGGTTTCCGAGGAGACGGTCGGCACCGTGATCGATTTCATGCGCGATATGTTCGACTTCGTGATTATCGACTGCGGGCATCATCTCGATGAAACTTCGGTCGAGGCCTGGGAGCGCTCCAATCATCTGTTCTATGTGCTGAATCAATCGGTCATTTCGGTGCGCTCCGCGTGGCGATTCATCGATGTGTTCGAGCGCTTGAGTCTGGCGGTCGAACCGCACTTCCTGCTCAATCGTTTTCAGCGCACCCACAGCATTACGCAGAAGCAACTGGAAGACACCCTCGGCCGAGAGATGTATTTGAACGTCCTGCGCGACGACCGATCGCTGGAGCTCGCGGAGCTGAGCGGCAAGGACCTATGGCAGGTCGCCGCCGCTTCTCCGCTGGTGAAGACCTTCGAGGCGCTGGCCTGCCGGATTGCCAATGTCGAAAGCGCCGAGGATCGCGATAAGCCGTTCATGTCTCGGCTGTTCTCCGCCTTCAGCGCGCATTCGTGAGGTAACACATCATGGGACTCGCAGGCCGGCTCGGCCGCAAACGTTCCGACGACGCACGGCATGATCCTGGCGCCGACGCGCCCAGTTCCTTCATTGCCAATAACGCGAAGCGCAAGCCCGACTTGCTCTCCGAGGGCGCGCGACGGCTCAAGATCAAGGTTCACAACCGGCTCTTCGAGACCATCGACATTTCGAAGCTGGAATCGCTCGACCCCTCGCTGGTTTCCACCAAGGTCATCGCGGCGATCACCGACATCCTCAGCGAGGACGGGCGGCTTCTGACCGATGCCGATCGCGATCGGCTGGTGGAGGAGATCAAGAACGAGCTGCTGGGCCTCGGCCCGCTGGAGCCGCTGCTGCGCGACAACGCGGTGACCGACATCATGGTCAATGGCGCGCACCAGGTTTACGTCGAGAAGGGCGGCAAGCTCCATCTTACCGACGTACAGTTTTATGACGATCAGCACGTGATGCTGATCATCGATCGTATCGTGTCGCGGGTCGGCCGCCGGATCGATGAATCGTCGCCCAAGGTCGACGCGCGTTTGCCCGATGGTTCGCGCATCAACGCGATCATCCCTCCGCTCGCGATCGACGGGCCGGCGTTATCGATTCGGCGCTTCGGCAAGAAGCGCTACGACATCGGAGGCCTGGTCGAGAAGGGCACCGTGACCTGGGAGATGGTCGAGTTTCTGATGGCAGTGGTGCGCGCGCGCCTCAACATCCTGGTGTGCGGCGGGACCGGTTCAGGAAAGACCACGATGCTCAATTGTCTCTCCGCGTTTGTTCCCGAGAATGAGCGCATCGTGACTATCGAGGACTCCGCGGAGTTGTCCCTCCAGCAGCCTCACGTCGTCCGGCTCGAGACCCGTCCCGCCAACATGGAAGGGAAGGGCGAGGTCACCCAGCGCGATCTGGTGAAGAATTGCTTGCGGATGAGGCCGGATCGCATCGTGGTCGGCGAGGTTCGCGGCGCGGAAGTGTTCGACATGCTGCAGGCGATGAGCACCGGCCACGATGGCTCGATCGCCACTATCCATGCCAATAGCGCGCGCGAGTGTCTGGGACGCCTCGAAATGATGATGCTGCTGTCGGGATTTCCAATTCCGCAGCGCGCGATGCGTCAACAGGTGGCCGCCGCGGTCAACATGATCGTTCACGTCGCGCGCCTCTCCGACGGCTCACGCAAGCTGATGAAGATCTCCGAAATTTCCGGGATGGAAGGCGAGATGATCATGATGCAGGACCTCTATGAATTTAATCGCACCGATACGGCCGCCGACCGTACGATAATCGGCAACTATCGCCCGACCGGGATTCGGTCGTCATATGCGCGCCGACTCGAGATTGCCGGCTACAAGCCCGACACCCGGCTCATCCGCACCGCCGAGGCCTAGCCGCAAAATGGAACTGCTCGGACTGCTTCTGTTCGCGATGGTGTGCGTCGTGGTCGGCTACTTCGTGTGGAAGCACACCCGCCCGCTGCGCGAAACCCGTCAGCTCGCGAGCCGGCTTATGCGGCCGCAAAACGCCGGAGAAGAAATTCTTCGCGACCATCTTAAGAAAGAGCGCGGCCTCAGCTCAGGATTCGGCTGGTTTTACGATCTCGGTGTGATGCACAAGCTGGAGCAGAGTCTCTGGCAAGCGGGCATCTATCGCCGCGTCAGCGATGTGCTCCTGGTGATGCTGCTGATGTTCGGAGCGGGCGCACTGATTGGCGCCGCGATGTGGGAGGATCCGGTTTTCGCGATCGCGCTGGGCAGCGGCCTTGCGATCTTGCCGATCTTCTACGTCCAGATCAAACGTGGGCGCCGGATCAAACGTTTCGTTCGGCAACTTCCCTTCGCACTCGATCTCATCAAGTCCTCGCTCGAAGCCGGTCATTCGCTGCTGCGCGGCTTGCAGGTGGTGGTGGGCGAGTTCGAGGATCCGATCGCGACCGAATTCCGCTCGGTCATCGAGCAGACCCGGCTCGGCTATCCGCTGCCCCGCGCGATGGAAGAAATGCTCAAGCGGGTGCCCGACGATGACCTGCGCCTGCTCATTGTCGCGGTGCGAGTTCAGTCGGAAGTCGGCAGCAGTCTCGCCGCGATCATCGAGCGGCTGGCCGAGATCGTGCGCATCCGCCACCGCCTCACCGCTCAAGTGAAAGCCCTTACGGCGCAAGCGCGGATGAGCGGATGGGTGGTCGCCGCGCTTCCGATCATATTGCTCGCCTCCTTCAGCGTGATTCAGCCGTCATACACCCACACCCTGTTTTATGAACCCGGGGGTCAGCGGCTGCTGAAGATCGCGGCGACCCTGGACGCGCTCGCGTTCCTGTCGATCCGCAAATTGCTCAAGGTCAAGTATTGAAATGTCGCCGCTGATGATAGGCGTGGTGATTTTCCTGCTGCTCGCGATCGTCGCGGTATGCGTGTCGGCCGCGGTCTCCGAGCGTTCCGGCGCGCTCGACGAGCGGATCTCCGAGATGGGCGCGAAAATGCGGGTGTCGTACGGATCGATCGATCCGCGGGA
The DNA here is from genome assembly GCA_041487255.1 of Binataceae bacterium (SeqCode). Classification (GTDB taxonomy): domain Bacteria; phylum Desulfobacterota; class Binatia; order Binatales; family Binataceae; genus DATGKG01. The sequence goes on from JBGPMZ010000010.1 coordinate 13,331, forward strand.
CATCGAAAACCCGAGCGTCGCGCATGCGCTCTTCAGATGGGCGTTGCGAAAGGTTCCCAAACCCAAGCTCGACGCGCCCGACGTAGCGAAGGTCGCGAAGATCCTGGTGCGGGCCGGGTATCCGGGCGCGCGCGCGATGCATATCTTTCAACTGGTTCGCATCAGCTCCGCGATCGGTATGACCTGCGCCGGCCTCGCGCTGAGTGTGATTCTTGGATGGTCGGGTCCGCGCACGATCACGGCAATGGTGGTGGGCGCGACCATCGGATCATGGTTGCCGCTCCAACTGGTGAGCCGCGCCGCGAAAAAGCGCCGCGCCGAAATCGCCGGCCAGCTTTCCAATGTCCTCGATCTGTTGGTGGTCTGCGTGGAAGCCGGCCTCGGCGTCAATGAAGCAATCAAGGTGGTTGGTTCCGAAGCGGAGCGCCAGGGGCAGCTCCTCGGGCACGAGCTCGCGATAGTTTCCGCGGAACTGAATTCCGGGGCCGGCCTGGGGTTCGCGTTGCGCGCGCTCGCCGAGCGCACCAACATCGACGACATCAAGCCGCTGGCGGCCACCATGATTCAAAGCGAGCAGCTTGGCTCGCGAATGGGTCCGGCTTTGCGCGCGCTGTCGGACAGTTTGCGCAACTCCCGCAGGCTGCGCGCGGAAGAAGCCGCGCAGAAAACCACGGTCAAGATTTTGTTTCCACTGATTTTCTTCATCCTGCCCGCGATGATGATCGTGATCGTCGGCCCGGCGATGATGGAAATAATCAAGGCGATGACGCAAGGTTCGCGCTAGCGGTCGATAGATGCGGGACTTGCCACTTGACGTATCGCGTTGGCGGACATAACTGGTTTGAACGTGGACGCGGCGATCCAAAAACTTCGGGCGGTCGAGTTGTGGCGCGAGGGCTACAATCATCATACCCGCGCTTTCGCGCTCGCCGGCGGCAAATGCGATCGCGAAGCGGTCGATGAACTGAACGCCGCGGTCAGCCTCTATTCGCAATCCATCGAGACGTTTCCCACCGCCGAGGCTTTCACCTTTCGCGGCTGGGCGTATCGGTCGTTTGGGCGCGTCGACGACGCGATCGAGGAGTGCAAGCGCGCCATCCAGGTCGATCCCGATTTTGGCAACCCCTACAACGACATTGGCGCCTACCTGATCGGCAAGGGCGAGCTCGACGAGGCTATCGAATGGCTCGAAAAAGCCAAGCGCGCGGCGAGGTATGAACCGCGCCATTTTCCGTTCATGAATCTCGGCCGTCTGTACGCGCAGAAGGGGATGGTGATGAAGGCCATTGCCGAGTTCGAAGAGGCGCTCAGGCTGGCGCAGCGTGAAGGCGGCGACGCCA
>JBGPMZ010000011.1:0-13787 GCA_041487255.1 Binataceae bacterium (SeqCode)
CGGATTGGGCGCCGATCTTTGATCGCCATCTGCTTATCTGGGCGCCCGTGCAAACCGAACCTGAAGTGCTGGACGATGCGCAGGCCGAGGCGGTTGGCGCGTTCGTCGACATCGAGCATCCTGCGATCCCGGGATGCCGCGTGGTCAACAGCCCGGTCAGCTTCGGCACCGGGCCGCATCAGGCGTATCGTCACGCGCCCGAGTTAGGCGCGCATACCGAGGAGGTCGCCCTCGAAGCCGGCCTGACGTGGGAGCAGATCGCGAAGCTGAAAGACGCAGGCGTCATCGGCTGAGGTGAGCGCGAAGCGCGCAGCGGAAGAATGACAAGAAGAAACGGAAGTGCAGCGCGCGAGAAAAACAGGCCGGCACACGTGGCGATTAGTCGCGATTAAATGATTGGCGACATGCCATCTCCCGATAGGAAGTGCCGGTGATGCCCCTGCCTGCCACTTAATCAGCCAAAAACATCAGCATTTCAAAGGGTTTTTTCACTCGCACCGATCTCAAATTGACCTGACGCGACGGCGCCCAATAAAATCTTTCCATCCTGATCGGAGGTCTCTTTCAGCTGTGCGAATGATGGTTCCCCCTGTCGCTTTTCGCAGAGAAATCGACAGCAACCTTTCCGAATTTTTTCGGACTCATCGTCCGATGTCATTTCGGCGCGCCATCTCGGGCTTTTGCCGCTACTATCACATCCGGTTGCCGCGAATTGAATGGTACGAGTACATCGACTACGGCAAGACCGCGGGCAAGACCTACGAAGACGGCCGCATCCACCTGATCCATCCCGAGAACTGGAAACGCTGCCGCATCCACAAGAGCGAGCGGATGTGGATCCAGACCCTCTATCATGAGATGGGGCATTTCCTGTTCTGGACCGATGCCGAGCGCAAGGCCGACGCCTTCCAACGCCGGATGGTGCTAGGGCTTCGCGCCCAAGCTCGCCGCGCCGGCAAGGCCTCGCGAGGTTCGCGGCGCGGGCTCCCGACCCGCCGCAAAGGCGCCGCGAGTGGCCGCAGAGACATCGTATCGGCCCAGGGACGTCGCAGTCCGCGCAGTATCAGGGCGACCACGCGCCCAAAGCGACGGCGGCCCGCCTCGCGAGTGCGGCGCGCCTGATCTGCCCGGATGTGGTAAGTTAGGCGCGATGGCGAGCAAACCCAACGTAGAAAATCGGTGGTGGGTCGAGACGACTCACAAGAAGCCGCGCGCGCAGCAGCAGAAGTCCGAAGAGCAGATGCCGCAGCTGCCGATCGCGATGACCTTCTACACCGTCGCTCGCGACTACGACCAGGATCGCGCCAAGGAAGACCTGACCGATAACAACCTGCGCATCGCGCGCGAGGCCAATCCTCCGCTGGGCGACTGGGTCTATGTTCCGTTCACCGAGGAGCATTACTCGCCCAATCTCATCAAGCGCGTGAAGGACGAGTTCCGCATCCCGCGTGAGGCACGCGGCATCGTCATCGATCACGGGCGGCTGGTGCGGCTGCTGGTTTGCGGTCCTCAGCTGGAAGACTGGATGCTCGACATCACGCTTAGCGACGAGCCGTCGGTAGACGTGTACGTATGGGGCACGATGTATCGCGAGCGGCTTTTCCGGCGCGCCGAGGAAGCGCTGCGCCAGGCGCGCAAATGGGCGATCAATCTGATTCAGTATCCGCCGACCCGCGACGAGCCGTTCCGCGGCGCCCTGCTGTAGTAGGCGCCCGGCATAAATGCGACGGCGTCCCGATTCACGGACGCCCCTCCTGTCGCTATAAATAAGTCCTCCGGTCAGCACGTGGATGTGAAGGAGCGACGATCGATTGCAGCCCGCCGCCTCAACGACGCCGGCCGATGCGGCCCCCAAGCCTACATTCTCAATGCGGGTGCTTCTCGCCCGCGCTGATGTAGCCTCGCTGTTGCTGGGCTTCATCCTGATGGTGTGGATCGTCTATGCCGCGCTGTTCATCTACCTGACCAGCGCGGTGGTGGATGGAGTACGCTACTTCCTGCTCTTCGACGACGAGATGATCTCGATGCGATACGCGGCCAACCTCGCGCACGGCTACGGCCTGGTGTGGAATCCGCACGGCGCGCGCGTCGAAGGCTTCACCAATCCGCTATGGGTCCTGATCATGGCGGGACTGCATCTGCTTCCGGTCTCGCTCGCGAAGATGAGTTTGCTGGTCCAGATCCTCGGCGCCGCTCTTCGACTCGCGACAATACTGATCGTATGGCGGCTTGCGTTGGTGCTCGCGCGGAGTTCCAGGCGGAATTCCAGGATGGTCGCGCTATGCGCGGTCTTCTTTACGGCTTTCTACTATCCTCTCAATGATTGGTCGTTGCGCGGATCGGAAGTCGCCCTGCTCGCTCCAATGCTGACGCTGGCTGTTTATCTTGCGATTCGTGCGTTGGGTGGCGAGCCATCGCGATGGTTATGGCCTTTGCTGGCGGTGAGCACGCTGGTTCGACTCGACATGGCGATCCCGGCGTTGACGATCCTCGCGCTGGTTGCGTGGTTCGATGCGCCGCGCCGACGCTCCCATCTGGTGCATGGCGGCGGGATGCTGCTCCTTTTTCTCGGCGTGCAACTGCTCGCGGCATGGTGGTACTTCGGCAATCCGCTGCCCAACACCTACTACCTTAAGATGACGGGCTATCCGGTTTTTCCCAGGCTCGCGCACGGCTCGCTCATGACTGCGCGCTTCCTGATGCATCTGGAGCCGGTGACGCTGGGTTTGATCGCGACCGTCCTGTGGCTCAAGCGCGACGCGATGGGTGCGCTGCTGGGCGCGGTCTTCCTAGCCCAAATCGCATACAACATCTACGTCGGGGGCGACGCATGGGAACAGTTCGGGGGCGCGAACCGATACCTGGTCATCGCAATGCCGCTGTTCATGATTCTGCTCGCGACGACGCTGCAAACGACCGCCCATGGATTGGCGTCATTGGTTGGGGCGGTCACGGCGCCGCGAGATGCGGGCTGGACCGGAGCGGCGGTCTTTTGCGTACTGGCGCTCGCCTGCAGCGGCACCCTGTCTGCGACCGGTACATACCAGAACCGTTCCGATGGTGCGCTCCGAGTTTTGTTTTTAGTCGATCGTCCGCCGGAATATGTCGACCACCTGACTCATCTGAAGCGGGCGTTGCTGTGCGACCAGTTCACCGACCATGATGCGTCGATTGCCGTGGTATGGGCTGGAGTGGTGCCGTACTTCGCCGACCGCAACGCGATCGATTTGCTAGGCAAGAATGACGCGCTAATCGCGCACGAACCGATGCATATCGACCCGTTTCTCGATTTCTATCCCGGCCATATGAAGTGGGACTACGGCTACTCGATCGGAACTCTCAAGCCCGACATTGTCATGGAGTTGTGGCACCAAAACGACGAAGTGATTCTGCACGCGTCCTCGCCCTACGGTCGCGTGCTCATCGATGGGCATGCGTGGTATTTCCGCAACGATTCGCGCCACATCCGATGGCCTGAGGTGGAAGCGCTGCGTGACCCCTCGCCCTTCGCTGGGTTGCGGGCGAAAAGACCAAGGCCCTAAAGGACCGGCTCAGGAAAGTTCGAAGGGAACGACGTGGCCCTTCATCAGGCCGCGGCCGGCGCGCGAGCGGCGCGCCTTAATCTGCTCGATTAGCGCCCGCTCATCCGTCACGGGATCGTCAAACAGCGTTGTCACGCATCCGATCGAACCCGCAGAATGCGAGTCCGAGCCGGCGACCTCCGCTTTTCCCAGCAGCCGCGCGACCTTTAGCGCGAACTGGTTTTCGTCTTCGGAGCAGGCGCCGTTCAGCACCTCGATTGCATCAACCATAGTGAAGATGGGCAGCTTCGCGGCCCGATCCGGAAAATTCTCATCGATCGGTTCGTGATCCGGATTGATGAATGAGAAGCGCGGATCGAGCTTGTAGCGAAACGGATGATTCGCGATGAGAATGCCGCCCTCCGCATCGACCACCTTGCGCAACTCAGCCAGCTTGTAGATGCCGCCGACGTAGCGCGAGAGCCCGAACACGCCGATATGGCCCATGTCGGTGGTCACTTCCATTCCGCGCAGAAACCTGGGGCCGTACTCCTCGAGCAGCTCCGGCATCTCGCGAAACTCCCACATCGTATCGTGCTCGGTAACACATACCGCGCCGATGCCGATTTCCTTCGCGCGCGCGATGAGGTCCTTGGGCGCGAGGTTCGAGTCGGAACTGCCCCGATTGGTGTGGAGGTGAACGTCGACGGTGAAGTAGGGCCCGAGGCCGCGGTGCCCGCTTCCGGAGCCAGACATCGAAGCGCCTACTTCGGCGGTTCGGTCGCCAGCTTGATGGTCTTCATCTTGTCGTTCTTCTGGATCAGATCGACCACCTCCATGCCGGAAACGACGCCACCGAAAATCGTGTAGTCACCATCAAGACCGGGCTGCGGCGCCAGGCAGATGTAAAACTGGCTGCCGCTGGAGGCGCGCTGCGGATTGACCTGATCGCTGGTACGCGCGGTCGCGACGGAACCGCGTAGATGCTTTTCCTTCTTGTCGATTTCCGCCGGTACCGTGTAGCCGGGACCGCCGGTTCCGGTGCCATCAGGATCGCCGCCCTGCACCACGAAGTCCGGGACCACGCGATGAAACATCAATCCGTTGTAGAAACCTTTTTTGGTGAGGGTTTCGAAATTCTCCACCGTCTTGGGAGCGACCTTTGAGTAAAGCTCGATCACCACAGTGCCGCGGTCGGTATCGATAATCGCGTAATGGCCGGTGTTGCGCACGGGAACTCCATCCAGTTTGGCTTGACATGCTGACGCCGTCGCGACCAGGAGCGCGACTGCAAACGCGAGACATAGCGAGGGTGTTTTTCTATTCATTGTTATGCCGCATCAGTCGCGGCTTTCATTGAACTATTTGAGCGCGCCCAATTGCGCAAGTACTGCGCGTACTGATGCCATTCGTTACGGCGTAAAGATCTCCGTGGTTGGCCACACGTTAGGCGCACCCGTGTTCAGTCCACGTCCGCCGGCGATCAGGACCTGACCGGATGGAAGTCTGGTCGCGGTATAGGAATCGCGCACGGCCGTCATCGTCGGGCCCGGGGCGAATGAGTTGGTGCGCGGATTGTAGAGATCGGTGGAGGCGGTCGCGTTCTGGGAGTTCTTATCGCCGCCGGCTACGAGAACTTGGCCGCCGGTGAGCACGGTTGCGGTGTGGAATTCGCGCGGCTCGGTCATCAGGTTGGCAACCGGAACAAACCCGCCGAAGCTTGAGACAAAAACTTCCGCGGTGTCCAGAATCGTCGAGGTCTGGTCATTACCTCCTGAGACCAGCGCACTATTGAAAGGTAAAGGCGCGATCGCCGGTCCGGTCCGCGCCGAGGCCATCGGTTTGGTGGCGGTAAACGTCATCTTGCGAGAATCGTAGAGCTCGGCGCTATTGAGCGCATGCGACAGAATTGCATCGACGGTTCCGCCCGCAATCAGAACCTTACCGTTGCGCAGCCGCACCGCGGCATGCACTGCGCGCGCAGCCGTCATAGCGGCGGCTACGGCTGTGAAGCTGTCAGTTCGTGGATCATACAACTCGGCTGTCGCCTGGCTGATGTTGTGGTTGTTGAGGCCTCCCGCGATGAGCACCTTCCCGTCGGTCAGCAGGGTTGCCGTAAGTCCGAGGCGAATGGCGGTCATCATCGAAGAAGTCAGCGTAAAGTTGTCGGTGCGCGGATCATAAATCTCCGCGGTCCGATCGACGCTGCCACCGACGATCAGGACACGTCCGTTCCTGAGGCGCACCGCGGCATGACCGGCTCGCGGAACATTGAGCGGGCTGGAGGTCGGAATCAAGCGGCCGGATTTGCGATCGTATAGTTCGGCCTTGCTAGTAGGTTGCCGATTCTGATCGGCGCCACCCGCGATTAGGACACCACCTTGCTGAAGGAGCGTCGCGGTATGGCTGGTGCGCGGAGTATTCAGTCCGCCGGTGATCGTAAAAGTATCGAAGGCCGGATCGTAAATCTCGCCGCTCGCGAGCGCGAGTCCAGCCAGATTTGCCTGCGAGTCTTGTCCGCCGACGATGAAAACCCGGCCATCCTGAAGAACTACCGCACTCGTCGCCGCCGCAGCGGAGCGGCCGATTCGAAGGGGTTGCGAGGTTGGTCGAATCAGGTTGCGCTGAGGGTCGTACAATTCTGCCGAATCGGTTGGTGTTTTGAGAAAGCTCGTATCACCACCGCCCACCAGCACCTGCCCGCTGGGCAACAGGACGGAAAAATGGTGCAGCCGCACCGAACTCATGGTGGGACCCGCAAGGAACATCTTTTCCTCGGGATCGTAAATCTCGGTCGATGCCAAATCGGCAAGGCCCTGGCGGCCGCCACTGATGAACACTGCTCCATCCGCAAGAAGGGTTGCCGCCGGATTGAAGCGTCCGGTCGTCATCGGATGCTCGGTTGCGGAGAACGTCCGGGTTGCAGGATCGTAGATTTCCGCCGAGGTCAGGTCGTGGATGCCCCCTCCAGCGATGAACACCTGGCCGGATTGCAGGCGCACGGCGGCGGCCTGGGCGCGGGCATCAGTCATCAAATTCGGTAGCAGCGTGAAGCGGTTGGTCGACGGGTCGTAGATCTCCGCGGTTGCCAGCGGATTCGAGTTCACATCGGTACCACCGGCGATCAGCTCGGTACCGTCGGCAAGCAGGGTACTGGTTTGATCCACCCGCGCGCTGCTCATCGGATTTTCTGTCGGCGAGAAAGTGTCGGTCACCGGATCGTAGACATCCGCGCTCGCGAGCGCGCTTAAAGCGCTGAGTCCGCCGGCGATCAGTACCTTGCCGTTCGGAAGGAGAGTCCCGGTCGCGGCTACCCGAGGCTTCGACATGTGGCCGTTACTCATGCTGAATTGGCCGGTCTTCGGATCGAATAGCTCCGCGCTGTCGAGAATCGTCGGAAGAATCCCGATACCGCCCATTCCGCCCGCGATCAGGACCTTGCCCGACGGAAGCAGTACCGTCGCCGGCCGATCGCGCCCGATCGACATCTGGCCGACAGTCTGAGCGAAGCCGCGGACCGGCGCCGGACGGGCGTTGACGACCGACACGCAAAGGCAACATGTCGTGATCAGAGCGATCCGCCATGCCGGCCCGCGACGTAGTCCTTTTGTCGCAATCATTCGAAGGTTCCCCCCTATCCCCGTCGCTACGATCGGAGAACGCTGCTGGAGCTGGTGTTCGGCGGATTCCGATCGCCAAAATTATCGGCGGGTCCTAAAACCGATGGCTTCCGCCAGTGCCGCATTTCCTTTACGAAGCCTTCCTTTGCCCGGTGCGGTAGACTTTCAACGTTTTGATGTTACCGCTTTCCGGATCGACGAACGAGATTGTCTGCAGCGCATCGGCCATTGCATCGAGGCGCCGCCAGATTTTTCGAATTCCAACATTCGCCTTCCCGCCCATCGAAGCGATGACGATCGAATTTGCATCGCGCAAAAAGCTCTGCGCCTTGCGAAAAAGCGGCTCGATCGATTCGAGCGGCAGGTAGTAGAGAAGCTCGGTCATCACAACTACGTCGAACTTGTCGCTGGGCGTGAACTCCTCGAGGCCGCAGGTAAGGAACTCGCAGCGGACGTCGGAGGAAAAGCGTGTGCGGCAATCCTGCGTTACCTGATCGATCACATCGATTCCGAGGTACGAGACTCCGGGTCCGGCGATCGATTTGTATAGCACCCCCGGCCCGCATCCCACGTCGAGCATGCGGAAGCCCTCGGGGAAGCGACCGCGCACGATGCCCGCGATCAGGTAGTGACGCGGCTCGGGCGCGGTCGCGACCATCAACCCGTAGTCGCCCGCTTTATACAGGTTGTCCCAGCTATCGCGGCGATTGCCGAGCACGATGTTACGAAAATTCGCCAGCTCCCATCGCAACGCCCGCCACGGTGAGGGCTCATTGAAAAATTCCAGCCATCCCCACGTCCACATCAGATGGGCTGTGCATCCTGCGACCAGCCCAACCACGAGAGCCAGCAACGAGTATTGCGCTAGATAAATTGCCGCCAGTGCTGCTACGACGAAGAGCCCGATTCCGCCAAGCTTGGCGCGATTCAACGCGGCGTCCTTGTCACGACTGGCGCTCAGCCACCGGTGATGGGTTTCTCAGGTTCCGCAACGCAGTAGGCGCATCGGCACAGCGAGCGAAGATCATCCGTTGTGTATAGCGTCTCATGACCATCGACCCATGCGATGAACACGCCGCCTTCGCCGAGGCGCGAGAATTGCCGCAGCCGCTGTCCCGCCTCGGGAATCGTGCCGGTCACGTAGCCCTTGCAAATGTCGCACGGGCACGCGCGCCGAAGATTTTCGAGCGGAAAGATGCTGTCATGGCCGTCATTCCAGACAACTCCGATCGCATAGCGGCCGACTTCGTGCAGCGTCTTGATCACAGGTCTCTTTGACTTCGCGAGTGCCATGGGTGCAGTCTCGGAAAGTATAACACTTCGCTGCGAGCGTCTGCATTATGGCGCTCCAGGGCTGTGAAACACGGAGACTGAAGTGGCGACGAAGAAAGTTGTAGTTCTCCCGGGTGATGACGCGGCGCCGGAAGCGGTCGGCGCGACCATGGACGTCCTGCGCGCGATGAAACTCGACATCGAGTACATCGAGTTCCCAACCGGCGAGCATTGGGTGCGCAAGGAGACCGAGGCCAAGGCGCGCGAGGCCATCGATCATTCCGACTCGACCCTGTTCGGCTCGACCTCCGGCAAGACCACATCGATTACTTATCTACGCTGGGGCAAACAGACTTACGCGAACGTCCGGCCGTGCCGGTATCTCAAGGGCTTTCGCAGCCCGCTGAAGAATCCCGATGGTATCGATTACGTGATCGTGCGCGAGAATCTCGAGGACGCATACCTCGGCCTCGAAGGCCCGCTGGAGCAGCTCGCGCCAATTAAGCCCTACAGCAGGATTCTGCGCGCGCCGATCGATACTTCGGTAAACGGGCGATACTCGATCAAAGTGATCACGGAGAAGAACACGCGGCAGGTCGCGCGCTTCGCCTGCGAACTCGCGATGAAGCGCAAGCGCGCCGGCGGCAAGGGCAAAATCACCTGCACCTCGAAGTACAACATGCTGCGCGACGCCGACGAATTCTTCCGCCGCCTCTGCGAGGAGACCGCGAAATCATATCCGGAATTGCGCTACGAGAATTTCATCGTCGACGATTTCGCGCGCCGCGTTGTGCAGTCGCCGCACGACCTCGATGTGGTCGTGATGCCGAATCTCTACGGTGACATCCTTTCCGATGCGGCCGCCGGCACCATCGGCGGACTCGGGGTTGCGCCCAGCGGATGCTACGGCGACGACTACGCATACTTCGAGTCCGTCCACGGCACCGCCCCTGACATCATGGGGCAACACATCATCAATCCCACCGCGACGATGCTGTCGGCGGCGATGATGCTCGAATATCTCGGCTTCGGCGATGCGGCCAGGCGGTTTGATGAGTCGGTGCGGAAGATCTATGCGGAGGGTCGCGTCCTCACGCCGGATCAAGGTGGCAACGCGAAGACGGAAGATTTCTCGCGCGCGGTGATCGCGAATTTGTAGCTGCGCTGGGAAAGATCAGCGTTGGTCGGAGGGCGTCTTGCGGTCGCTGCTGCGGCGGGCCCACCAGAACGCATCGCACAGGGTTCCGCACGCGGGGATGTAGGCTTTCGGCGGATTGGCAGAGGAACTCGTTTCAGGGTTCTCCTGTGAAATGACTTCTTCCCCGTTCGGTTGTTCGCGCGACGGCATCATCTCGATAATAGACGATGTGGGCATCGGTCACCAACCAATTCAGTAGAAGCGTTTCTCGCCCTCGGGGCGCGTTTTCCAGCGCCGATGAATCCAGTTCCAATGATCGGGACGGCGCCGGATCATCATTTCAATCGCGGCCGTCATCCGCTGGGTATTTTCGCGCACGCACTTCTGACGATCGCCGGTGGTAGTCATTTCCACCACCGGCAGCACCGTGATGCGATGGCGCACGGAATCGCCCTCGCGCACCATGAAGGCCGGCACCACCGGCGCGTGCGTCGCCATCGCGATGCGCGCGATCCCGTCACTCGTGCAAGCCTTCATCCCGAAGAAGTCAACGAACACACCATCGCGTACATCGAGATCCAGCGCGACCGCGACCTGCCACTTCTGTCGCAGGTATTTCACCATGGCGAGCCCGGCCTGCTTACGCTCGATGATATAGGCTCCGAAGCTGGTTCGCACCCGGCGGATTTCCCGATCGATCGACGGGTTACGGTTGGGGCGATGAATCATCGCGAGACGATGGCCGTAGATCGAATGCGCCAGCGACAGCAGCTCGAAATTCCCGTAGTGCGCCGTCAGGATAATCGCGCCGCCCTTCTCGGCTAGGTTCAGGGCATGATTCAGGTTGTCTGTACCATCATAGTTGACAATGCCTTCGATATTGCCGCGATTGAGCTCGCCGGAATGCGGCCACTCCGCAATTACGCGGCCCCAGTTGCGATACATCGCGCTGAGAATGCCTAGACGTGCCTGGTCGTCGAGCTCGGGGAAAGCTATGTGGAGGTTTTTTATCGCGATCGCGCGATTACCGCGGTCCAGTCGCATGATGATCGAACCCAGCGAGGCCCCGACCTTGACCGCGCGTTCCCGCGGCATCGCCGCAAACATCCGCAGCAGTGCCGCGATGGGAAGGTACTCCAAGTTGGCGCGAAATCCGCCTACCTGACGGGGCATCGCACCGCCTCTTCAGCGAGAGGCCGCACTTTTATGGTGATCCGGCGCTCGATGAGACCGGGCTCGTGCCTGACGCTCGAGCGGCTGGGGCGACGTTAGGAGACGTTGATGACGAGGTCGGGGCCGGAATCTCCTCGGTGTTGAACGGCGTGGCTTTGTCACCACCGGGAGCCGCCGCTCCCCCAACAGTCTCGCTGAGGCCGTTGTTGTTTAGCATGTTCAGATCGGCGGCGGGCGGAACCGCGATCGAGAAGGTCGGCGCGTATATTGAATGAACCGAACTCGCGGGCATGTCATGCATTTCGCGCGGACCCAGCGAATTGACGAAGCGTGCGCGTTGATCGAGCGCGAGCGAGCGCAGGTCGGTCTTGTTGCGCACCACGTGAGGGGTCAGGAACACCAGCAGATTGTCCTTTTGCTTATCGCTCGAGGTGCTGGAGAACAGATTTCCCAGCACCGGGATGTCGGAAATCCATGGAACTCCCTGGCGTTGAATGTTGTCATTGTTCGACATCAAGCCGCCGATTACCGCGGTACGATGGTCCTGCACCAGCACTGTAGTCGATGCCGAGCGGATTGTCGTCGTGGGGCCCAACGCATTGTTGGCGGTGCTTCCCAGAACGTTCGATACCTCCTCGTACAAGTCCAGCCTCACATACCCTGCGTCCGATACCTGCGGCACGATGTCCAGGGTTATACCTACATTCTGTCGTTGCACGCTGTTGAAGATCTGGCCCGGAAGGCCGGCATTCGCCGCGGCCGATCCTACGAATGCAGGTTCTGCCCAACCACGATGGTCGCCTCGGTACTGTTGGCCGTCAAAAGCGTGGGCGCCGACAGCACATTGGAATGCGTATCGGCTTGCAACGCGGTGAGCAGCGCAACATCGCACGGGACGGTAATCGATCCAGAGGTGGTCGTGCCCCCCGCCGCTGCCGCCGCCGCAGGAATTGCGCAGAGACTGCCGGATGCCAAGCCGAGTCCCAGCCCGGTCAGTCCGAGCGGATTGCCGATGGCATTCTGAAGTTGGCCAAAATTAAGCGTCCCCAAACCCAGCGTGCTGTTGGAGAGCGAAGTCGAGGCCTGAAAATTCACCCCCAACTGGCGCTGTCGATCGGCGCTTACCTCGACGATGATGGCCTGGACGAAGATTTGGATGCGAGGAGTATCCAGCACCGCGATGATGCTGCTCAAGGTTTCCCAATCCTGCGGCGCCGCGCTGATGATGAGCGAATTGGTGGCGGGATCAGCCGTAAGGGTCACCCGATTAGTGAAGTCCGACGTGCGCGGCCCTGACCCGGGGCCTCCCGAACCGCCGCCGACGCCGCCCGTACCTGGGCCGCGCCCTCCGAATCCGCCGGTGCCGCCGGAGCTGCTACCCATCAATCCTCCGCCCGCGATACCTCCGCTGAAGGAGCCTCCGCCGGAACCACCGTATCCGCCACCATAACCACCGCCGCTGCCGCCGAACCCGCCAACTCCGCCTCCTCCATAACCACCGCCATAACCTCCGCCGCCTCCTCCATATCCGCCACCGAAGCCGGAATTCATCGCGCCGCCGAAACCGCTACCACGTCCGAGCGACCCTCGACCAGTCGTGGGCGAAAGGTTGCCCACTCCAGCACCACCGCCGATCAATCCGCCCAGTACCGCGATCATCTCCGATACGGCCGCATTCTTGAGCCGGTAAACGTGAATGCGCTGCATCGCATCGGGCGAGCGGACATCCAGCTTGGCGATGAGCTCGCGAATTTGATTCATCTGCAACGGCCCGCCCGCCGCAATGATGGAGTTGGTCCGCTCATCGGGCAGAACCTTGAACAGTCCGGTCGGAGCCTGCGCCGCCGGCGCCACTACACCTTGGCCGGGTTGGCCCGGACGATTTCGCCCGGAGCCCGAACCGCCAAGCAGGTCGTCGATTTCCGGAGCAATTTCAGAGGCAAAGGCATAGCGCAGCGGAATCAGCTCGACGCTCTTACGCTGCCCCTCGATGTCGAGGGTGCCGACAATCTTGAGCAGCCGCTGCACGTTGTACGCGTCGTCGGTGATGATGAGCATGTTGTCATCGGGGAATGCGGCGACCAGACCGTCATGCGAGATCATCGGCTGGATCACGCTGACCATCGCGCTGGCATCGACGTTGCGCAACTTCACCAGCTTCGTGACGTACTCGTCGCCATGTTGTTCGAACGGCTCCTGCGATTCGGTCACCTGCGCCGACTGGCGCACGTTGCGCGAGGGAATGATCTTGATGATCTTGCCGGCCTGCTCGGTGGTGAAGCCCTTGAGCTGCAGGACCGATAGGAAAATCTGGTAGGCCTGTTGGGCCGAGACTTTGCTCGGCGAGATAATGCTGATCTTGCCGCGCACGCTTTCGTCGATCAGGAAATTCTTACCGGTAATTTCGCTGATGAACTTGGCCAGTACGGGGATCTCCACGTTCTGGAAGTTCATCGTAATTTCGGTTTCGGGCGGACGACTGGCGGCTCGCACCGGAAGGGCAGGAGCGAACCAGAGCAAGAGCAGGAGGGCGCAGACCCACGCCGCACTAAAACGCCGCATCATTCATGACCTCTGTAAAAAATAGAGGTTGCCGCGCAGCTTATAAAGAGGAAGCCGCTGGAACAACTTAATTCCCAACCGTAAGTCCTACGCCGAGGCGCGCGCCTCGTTACAAAAGTCCCGCCTGAGTTGCAAAGAAGCCGTTCCTTGCGTTTGGCCGTCTCTCGATCCCAAGTCGCGCTCCCCTCTTTTCCTGTGCAGTAGTCGATTGCGCCACTGCGGATGGAGGACGGCCAAGCCCGCAAAAAGTCGCGCCCGTCAGTGCTTCCTCGTTAGAGAGTTTCGGTTGCAGCGAACTGCGAGGTGACCGTTCGTGCATCCGCCTCACAGCGTTTTTCGGGTAGGGGTAACCCTCGGCTTTTCCTATAAAAATCGACAAATGCGATTAATTATAGGAAAAGCTTCGGTTCTAAACACTGTTTCCTATCATAATTTATTGTTTTCAGTATTTGCGCCTCGGTTCTGACGCGGTGCACGAGGTTTTTTCTTCGTAGGAGACGC
>JBGPMZ010000012.1:0-13365 GCA_041487255.1 Binataceae bacterium (SeqCode)
AGCACTCGCCCGCGTTCCTATCGACGATTCGCTGAAGCGAGTGGAGCATGGTGGCGCTTTCGGTTGAGTATTTACGCAAAGTGTCGATGATGCAGAAATCCGCGTATCCCTCTACCACTCCACGGATCAGGCGCGCAGGCTCGTCGTTGTCAGATTCGCCCTCCCCGCGTTGGAGGTCATTGAGATGAAGCAACTGGGGCAGCAGAGCGAGTGAAACTCGCTGTGCGACCGGTTCGCCAGGCATCGCACGTTGCAGCGCGTACGAGACGTGTTGCAATTTTCCCGATCGCGATGTACTCCGGCGCGGGATAGCCGAGGCTTCGCAGGCGCTGGGTGGTTCGCGCCGCGTTCTCCGCGCGGAATTCGCCACCCGCACCGATCTTCAGGACATATCGATGCGAATTGTCATCGACCACTTGCGAAGCGACGCCGCTCTCGCCCGCCGAATATCGACCGGCGATTCTGTACGAAGTGCCGCGACTCTGGTTGATGTGCGCGAGCACTTCGGCGGCGTTCATTCGAGGGCTGCTACGAAAGCACCCCGGCCTTGCGCCGCGGGTACGCTATCTTGCGCATCGCCGCGGGCGGGCCGTCGAAGAATCCGATCGAGTTAAGCCATAGATCGCCGCCGAGCAGATGACGCAGCCGCGGCGAGGCCCGATGCCACACTTCCTCGCGGACCGAGACGATGTGATTCTCCTGCACCCGCAGAAACGGCCGCACATAATATGCGAACAGCGCGCGCCGCATCTGATCGCGCGATACGTTCGCTCCCGTCTTGTGCCAGGTGTAGCCGTGCAGAAAGGCGACCGAGCCGGCCCTGCCGATGATCGGCACCGTGGGATATTCGCCGTCGGGGCGCGGATTGTCGCGCAGCTTGTGCGATCCGGGCACGTAGCGCGTGCCGCCATTTTCCTCGGTGAAGTCATCGATCATCCAGACCGCGTTGGCGGACAGGAGATACTCAGGATGAGGCGGCGGCACGTAGCCGGAATCGGAATGCAGGACCATTTCCTCGCCGCCGGGACCCGTGGTGTTGGAGGAAAATCCGGACAAAATGAAGTCGCCGCCCAGCAGCTTGCCCATCACTTCCATCACGTCATCGTGCTGAACGATCTGTTCGAAGACCTCGCCCTTGTTCACCAGGTTGAAGACGCGCTGGTTGGCGCCCTCGGACTCGAGGAACCCGGTTCCGCTCTCGCGCTCATCAGTGTTGAGCATGTCGACCGCGTTCTTGATTCGCGCCAGCAATTCGCCGGGAATGAAATCCGGGACCACGCATACGCCGTCCGCCTCGACCTGGCCGACGATTGTATCGATATCGCTTCGCATCCTATCTGCCTTTCCTGAACGATCGGTTGATTCTGCAACGGCGCGGGCGCGCATCGCAAACGCGCGTGTCTACCATTGCTCGTAGTGGACGGCGCGGCGTTCGTAGCCGGAGCCGCGCAGCATGTCGCGGAGGCGCGTGACGCCCTTGCCGACGCCACAGATGTAGAACTGCCGCGCGCGATTCACATCAGCAGCGACCCAGCGCCGGTTCACCTCGTCGTGAAGGCGCTCGTAGATGTTGTCGGCAATCATCGTCTCGAAGCGAAAGTTCGCATCGCCAGCGGCCAGGTTCGCGAGTTCACCCCCATATAAGATGTTCGCGCGATCGGATGCCGCATAGAGCAGGAACATCGGCGCATGCGCGGCCGACTGCGCACGGTGAAGCATCGGGCGAATCGGCGCGATCGCGGTGCCCTCGGCGATGAAAATGGTTTCCACCAGCGGTGGCGCCTCGAGAGTGAAGTTGCCGAACGGTCCCATGAACTCGACGGCATCGCCGGGGGCGCGCTCAAACAGCCATCCAACGCCGCGGCCGCCAGGGACCTGGTTGAAACATATCTCGATGACGCCACTTGCCATCGATGCGATCGAATATGCACGCCTCCGTACTTCATCGCCGAGCGGGATCAGAATCGAAATGAATTGCCCGGGAACGGACTTGAGCCTCGTTCCCTCGCGCATTTGCAGGAAGATCGATCGCGTGTCGTCGTTGTGATCGACGATCTGGTCGACCACCGAAAGCCATGTCCCGCGCGGTGAAGTTGCCTCGGCCATCGCGCTAGCTATCGTCGCGGCTCTCGCTCGCGAGGTTAATCGTGAAGCGCGGGATCACGACGGTGATTTCGGCATCGGGATCGGTCACGACGGCCTGACATCCGAGGCGCGAAGTTGGGGTGAGGCCGGGCGCCTTGTCGAGCATGTCCTCCTCGGACTCCTCAGCCTCGCTAAGCCTGGTCATCCCTTCCTTGATGATGACGTGGCAGGTCGTGCACGCGCAGTTGCCGCCGCAAGCGTGCTCGAGGTGGATCTTGTGGCCGAGCAGGATATCGAGGATCGAGCCGGGGCGGCCGTCATGATGAAACGGCGCATCGGCCGGGTTGAACTCAATCAACCGATCTGGATCGCCGCTCTCGAATTTGACGCGAAGCTTCGCCATCGTAAGTGGCATCGAGGATATGCGTCGCGACGCGGATGCGAAACTGTGTCAACTTTGAGCGAACTTCGGTGAAAGGCACATCGCTTGCGTTTTCGCCGAAACTTCGCCATCATGGCGGCGGCTGATCCCACGCCGCGAGGAACCATACGATGGCCACGCTCACCAAGCGTCAGAAGCAATTTGTTGATTATTTGGAAAACTATATCAACGAGCACGGATACGCCCCCACCCTCGCCGAGGTAGGCGAATTCTTCGGACTGTCGTCTCTTGCGACGGTGCACAAGCATCTGCGCAATCTCGAAGCGAAGGGGATCATCAAGCGCCAGCATAACCACAGCCGCGCGCTCGAGATCGCGCAACGCCGCAAGCGCGCATCGGGCGCGCAAGATCTTCCGCTACTCGGTCAGGTTGCCGCAGGTCAGCCAATCGAGGCCATTGAGGGCAACGAAAGCATTTCGGTGCCCGAGGACTTCGTGCGACGCGACAATACTTTCTGCTTGCGTGTGCGGGGCGAGTCGATGGTCGACGACGGCATCCGCGACGGCGACTACATCATCGTAGAGGGGCGCGATAGCGCAGCCAACGGCGAGACCGTCGTTGCGCTGGTGGGAAACGAGGCAACCGTGAAGCGTTTCTTTCGGGAATCGGATGGGCGGGTGCGGCTCCAGCCCGCGAATCAACAGATGGAACCGATATTCGTCAATCAGGGCGACTTGCGAATTCGAGGCGTGGTGGTGGGACTGTTGCGGCACTACCGCTGATTCGTCCCCTCGAGCCGCGGTGTCTAGTGGAGATAGCGGTTCTTCGACGGCATAATCGGCACCAAAAGATCATCCCGGAACGACGAGGTCGTTTGGAGCAGGACACGCTCCCTCGCGTCGTCTTCCCGATGTGCTCCATCGAGAAACGTATGCAACACAAACCCCATCAGGATTCCCGCATTCAACACCAGGAGCATAACTAGGGGAGTCATCCTTTCGCCTCTTGCGCGGCTCGAAACCGACGCCGGGGCTATACGATGCATCCCTCATGCCGCCCGTCACTCAGACTGAAATTGGCGAAATCATGAAGACCTACTGCGCGGCGTCGCTACGCTGGTGACCCGAAGTGCACCTCCCGTGGCACGGAACGGGTACAGGGGATCGTGACTTTGAAACACGATCCCCTGCCAAGCACCGATTCAACCTGCAACCGGCCCCCGAGTGCGTTCACGTTGCGCTGCACCACCGTCAATCCGAGTCCGAGCCCGCGATGACGCCGTGCGCTGGAGTGGGAAAGCTGGACCAACGGTTCGAATGCAGATGAAAGAAGGTCGCGGCTCATCCCAGCGCCGGTATCGCGAACCTCGATCTCGAGGTCTTGAGGTTCTTGTGCGCATCTCCGCATGCTGATGGCAACCTCGCCATCGGCGGTAAACTTGATCGCATTGAGGGCCAGGTTCAACACGATCGATCGAAGGGGCCGGCGCTGTGTGACGAACGTCCGCGGCGCGGCCTCGAGGTCGATGCGAACCGCCAGCTCCTCGTTGCGATTCGACGCCTTCAGGAATTCATGCAGCTCGGCGAAAAATTCGGCCAGCTCGATTTCCTCTTCCCACGCCGTTTCGGCGCCCCCATATCCGAGCGCGAACTCCAGGACGTTCTCAACGGTCTGCGCTAGCTCGTGTACGTTGGCATTCATGCGCTCGATTATCGCCCGGTCCTGAGACTCCGCAAGGTGCGTGAGGTCTGCATCAGAGCGGTCGTCGCGCAGAATGTCGAGATATCCGAGCAGCACCTGGACTGGGGTCCGCAGCTCGTGCGCGAGATTGGCCAACGACTCGAAGCGAACGCCACCAAACCATCCGGAGTCTTGTGAAAGCAGTTCCATATGCGTATCTCCCCCCGGCGCCGAAATCTACATGATTGTCATCGGCTGCCGCCCGATGTGACTCGGAGTCCACTCAAGCTAGTCGAAGCGAGTGCGGGGAATAATCAGAGGCAGTGCTTACGAGGTCGGGTGAAAGTACCTAGGCGACTTCCGAAAAACCCTGAGTGAGACATGGGGCGTTTGGTCATTCACTCCTTGTGTTCGGCGGCTTGCGATCGAATTCAGCAACAGCGCGCATTTCCGCTGTGATGCTCGGCGAGCGCGGCCTTCACCACGCGCACGCGATCGCGCGGAGCTAGTCGCGATAGCTCGACTCTTCCCACGCGCGCCGAATTAAGACGCCGTAACTCTTTTGCGAGCTCATGCGACAGTCGCCGCGCCAGCAGGTATAGACTTTGCCCGGAAGTGGCAAGCCGGTGTCGCAAATCGGCGCCACGGTTCGGACACCAAGTGTTCGTCACGCTGCCTCCTCCTGAACTGTGCGCCGGCGGCGAACGCCCAGGATCAGTTTGCTCCACACTCGCATCGAATCAGCAAGGATGATCACGACCACTGCGATGAAGAATGCGGTCATGGCAGCGTCGACGCGATCGTTCCAGATGAGCCGATTGAGTTCGAGGCCGCGCGCGGCGGTGGTCATGGGCGCCGTCAGCTCGGCTGCGAGTATCGCGCCATGCGCAAGGAATCCGATGTTCGGCTTCGCGCTGAAGATTTTTTCGACGCCCGCCGTCATCGTTACCGCGACCAGCCATACCAGCGGAATCAGCGTGACGAATGTGTAGCGAACTTTGCCCGAACGAATCATCGCGCTGGTTGCGACGCATAGCGCGATGGTGGCGAGCATCTGGTTGGCGATTCCGAACAGCGGCCATAGCGAGTTGATGCCGCCAAGCGGATCGATCGTGCCGAAGTAGAGAAAGTACCCCCACGCCGCGACGATCAGCATCGAGGTCGCGACGATATTCGGGTACGACGAACTATCGGCCAGTGGGGGATATAGATGTCCCAGTACGTCCTGCAGCATGAACCGCGCGACCCGAGTGCCGGCGTCGAGCGTGCTCAGAATGAAAAGCGCCTCGAACATGATCGCGAAGTGATACCAGAGTCCCATCACCGATGGCCCGCCGAGTGAATGCGCAAAGATGTGCGCCATGCCAACCGCGAGGGACGGAGCGCCACCCGTCCGCGCGTAGAGCGTCGTCTCGCCGACCGCGCCGGCGAGCGCTTGCATATGGATGTCGGTGACCGGGAATCCCCACGAGGAGATTTTCGCGCACGCCGCGGCGCCCACGCCGACCACGCCGGCGGGGCTGTTGATCGCGAAATAGACTCCGGGCTCGAGCATCACCGCAGCGGTCACCGCCATGATCGCGACGAACGATTCCATGAGCATTCCGCCGTAGCCGACCAGGCGCGCGTCACCTTCGCGCGTCAACATCCTGGGCGTGGTTCCCGATGCGATCAGCGAATGAAATCCGGAAATCGCGCCGCACGCGACGGTGATGAACGCGAACGGGAAAACCTTGCCGCCGAATACCGGACCATTGCCGTCGACGAATTGTGTCAACGGCGGCATCAGTGCGCGCGGATGAAGCGCGACAATTCCCATCGCGAGCGCCAGGATGGTTCCGATCTTGATAAACGCGGACAGGTAGTCGCGCGGCGCGAGCAGCAACCAGATCGGCAACACCGAGGCCAGCAGCCCGTAGGCGATGATCCAAATCGCAAGATGCGGCGCGTCCATGAAGAAGTAGGCGCCGAAGCCGAAGCCCTCGACGAAGCGTCCGCCCCACACCGCGAGTAGAATCAGCCCGACGCCGAGGATCGAGCCCTCGATCAGGCGGCCGGGGCGAAGATGGGTCATATGGATTCCGACCAGCATTGCGATCGGGACTGTCGCCGCGACCGTCGAGGTCGCCCAGATGCTGTGCTTCATCGCGTTGACCACCACCAGCCCGAGCACCGCGATCAGGATGACCATGATCATCAGCACGCCGATGAGCGCAGTGAAGCCACCGACCGGGCCGATCTCTTCGGAGGCCATCCTCCCAAGCGAGCGTCCGTCACGCTTCAGCGAGTATCCGAGGATGACGAAATCCTGCACACATCCCCCGAGCACCGCGCCGACGATTATCCAGACGGTTGAAGGCAGGTATCCGAACTGTGCGGCCAGGACTGGACCGACTAGTGGTCCCGGGCCCGCGATCGCGGCGAAATGATGGCCGAAGGTGATCCAGCGCGCGGTGGGCACGTAGTCGCGGCCGTTATTGAGTCGAATCGCCGGGGTCGGATGAGAATCGTCGAGCTCGAGAACCTTCGCCGCGATGAACGCCGAATAGAAGCGGTAGCCAAGCGCGTACACGCAAACCGCGGCGACGATGAACCATAGCACACTCGGTTGTTCGCCGCGCGCGAATGCAATGATCGCGAAGCCGGTTGCGCCGAGCGCCGCGACGCCTACCCAGAGCAGAGTTCGAAGCATCCTCACGTTACGCGCATTTAGTCGCTGAGCGCGTCGCGAATCAAGCGGATGTTCCCGTTCCTCTCATACGATGAATCGAATGGAAAACGCCCACCACCGCAAGTCGTGGTTCCAGCCCGCGCCGGTGTGGTTTGCATCAACCGACGACGTGAAGACCGCAGCCGGTGTGCGTGGCGTCGTGGCGGTGAGAAATCTGCTGAGGCCGCACTGACAGCCTCACGGTGCGCGATGCATCCCGACTCGTCGTTTGCAGAAATGTCAGGTAGGAAGCGCGGCAGCGGTCAAGAAGCTTTGCCGTCGATCGGTTTCGTTTCGTCGGCTTTGACTACGGGCTTGGTCTCGGGCTCGTCATTCATGGCCTTCTTGAAGTCCTTGATCGCCTTACCCAAAGCACCGCCCACATCGCCAAGTTTGCTGGGGCCGAAGATGATCAGGATGATCAACAGCAGGACCAGCAAATGAGAGGGCGCAAAGAGATCCATGGTTTTCTCCGCTAGCTCGACTCCGATTCTATAACGCGCACCACGCTCCTGCCAACCTGCCAATCCTTACGATCCTGACTCCGAATCGTTCGATTTCCCCTCCGTCATCGCTTTCGCAAATGCGGCCAAGCCGGCCAAGTCCGCGTCAGAGCACCCTTGCCTCGTTGTAGAGTTTTCTATACCTAGAGTAGAGTGACTCTTCGGGAGCGCGAGCGACGCGTCTCTACCGCGAAGAGCGCGACGAGACGCCGGACCGCGATTCGACGCCCCGCCTCCTGACAAGTTAAGGAGGAGCTATTAGGATGAGCCTACCTCAGAGTTCCGGCCACGCAACCTCCGGCCGCCGCAGGTTGTGGGACGACTTTCGCAACGACCGGCAAACCCTGGCGATTCTTCGCGTTACACCCGACGAAGTCGAGCGCCTGCATACCGTCTTCATGCTGAGTAGAATCACCGAACGGCGGCAATTGATCGATGCTCTCAACCGCATCCGCTGCCGGCGGCACTGAATCGAGCGGGCAGGTCAGCGCGGTCGACCTGCTCCGGGCCGAATCGATCGCGCCCGCGTCCGAACGATAGAGCCTCGCAGCCCACCCATTTCTTTCCACACCGCGAACGAGCGTCACGCCGGGTTGGCGGCTCGTTTTTCAGATTGGCAATTCGATACCGTTCGTGCTGATCTCGCCAATCAGGATTGAATACTGAGGGTTGGTGAGTGATGCCAAGTTCGGAAAACAGAATTCTGACCACCCATGCGGGGAGTCTTCCGCGACCGAAGCAGTTGGCCGAGACGCTGGGGCGCAAGAGCCGCCATGAGCCGGTCGACGAGGCTGCGCTGGAGCAGATGATCGCGGACTCGACCACCCGCGTCATCGCGCGCCAGCTCGAATGCGGGATCGACATCGGCAACAACGGTGAGCAATCGCGGGAAAGCTTTTTCACCTACGTGCAGCATCGGATGTCGGGATTCTCGGGAAAGAGTCAGCGCCCCTTCATGAGCGATCTGCTTCGATATCCCGGATACCTGGCGTTTATGGGACGCGATACTGCGCGCATGCAGGTTGACTTGATGCACGCGCCGCAGGCGACCGGCGACATCCGCTACACCGGTCTCGAGGCGGTGAAAAAGGAATGTGCCGACTTTCGCCGCGCGCTCGACGCGCAGAAATCGCACTTCGCCGAGCCCTTCATGACCGCGGCTTCGCCGGGAATCGTGGCGGCCGCGATGCTCAACGCGCACTATCCGAGCATTCGCGAATACGTGATGGCGCTCGGCGCCGCCCTCCAAACCGAATACGAGACCATCGTCAACTCCGGCTTCGCGCTCCAGATCGATGCTCCTGACCTCGCGATGGAACGTCACACCAGCTTCGCGGGCAAGCCGCTCAAAGAGTTTCTCGATTTCGTCGACGTCGTCGTCGCCGCCATCAATGGCGCAATCGCTCATCTGCCGAAGGAAAAAATCCGTCTCCACGTATGCTGGGGGAACTACGAAGGTCCGCACACCGACGATGTGCCGCTGGATGAGATCGTCGAGCATCTTTATCGCGCCGAGGTCAGTGCGCTGATGCTCTCGATGGCGAATCCGCGCCACGAACATGACTATCATTCGCTGGAGAGGCATCGGCTGCCGGCCGCGATGAAGCTCATCGTCGGCGCGATCGATTCGACCACCAACTACGTCGAGCATCCCGAGGTGGTCGCCGACCGGATCGAGCGGGCCGCGCGCGCGGTCGGAGATCCTCGCCGGATTGTGGCCGGGACCGACTGCGGCTTCGACACTAGCGCCGGATTTGGCTCGGTCGCGGACGATCTGGTGTGGGAAAAACTCCGCGCGCTCTCTGACGGCGCCGCCATCGCCAGCCGCCACCTTTTCGGATAGGCGTATCCCGGCGTGGCAACCAAACAATCCACCAACTGGGCATGGATTCGTGGCAAGACCTGCATGCTCACCGGCGCAACCTCGGGCCTCGGGCGTGCCAGTGCATTCGAGCTGGCGCGCATGGGCGCGAAGCTGATCCTCGTCTGCCGCAATCGCGAGCGGGGCGAGGAGCTGGTGCGAGAGATTGCGCGCGGCGGCAATTCCGAGGTTGAGCTGTTGATTGCCGACCTCGAATCGCAGGCTCAGATTCGCAAGCTGGCGGCGGATTTTCTCGCCACCAAAAAGCCGCTGCACGTACTGATCAACAACGCCGGCGTTTTCAACCTGAAGCGCGCGCTCACCAGCGACGGCATCGAGGAGGTGTTCGCGGTGAACCACCTCGCGTACTTCATGCTCACGCTGCTCCTGCTCGATCGCATCAAGGAAAGCGCTCCCGCACGAATCGTCAACGTCGCGTCCGATTTGCATAAGCGCGCGACGCTCAAATTCGACGACCTCAGCGGCGAGCGCTCCTATGGCGGGATGAGTTCCTACGGGCAGTCGAAACTCGCAAACGTTCTTTTTACCTACGAACTCGCACGCCGGCTGGCAGGCACCGGCGTGACGGTAAATTGCGTGCACCCGGGCGGGGTCGCGACCAACCTCGCGAAGAACAACGGGGCGCTCGCGACGGTGGTTTGGAAGCTCATTGGCGTGTTCATGAAGTCGCCCAATAACGGCGCGCGCACGCAAATCTACCTCGCATCAGCGCCTGAGGTCGAAGGCGTCACCGGTAAGTACTTCATCGATTCGAAGGAAGCGCGCTCTTCCATCCAATCCCACGACAAGAGCGTCGCACTCCAACTGTGGGAGGTCAGCGCGCAAATGACCGGCCTTCCGGCGACCTAAATCCCCGCAGCGCGCCCTTTTCATACCGATAGCGCGCTTGCGCGTGGGTGTTTAGAATGGCGGTACGGGAGCATCCAAGGATTCGCGGTGAAGGCCGGACGAGAATTTTTCAACCTTTATAATCACGACCTGATTCGTTTAGCGGTTGCGACGCCGGCCGTGCGCGTCGCCGACCCAGCCTACAACGGCGAACAGACCCTCGCACTGATTCGCAAGGCTGCCGATCGAAAAGCGGTCCTGGTTCTGTTCCCTGAACTGGGCATCTCCGCCTACACCTGCGACGATCTTTTTCAGCAACGCGTGGTACTCGACGGATGCGTCGCGGCCTTGGAGCGCATCGTCGAATCAACGCGTCATCTGCCGATTGTCAGCGTGGTCGGGTTGCCGCTCGAAGTTGGCAATTTACTCTTCAACTGCGCGGCGGTGATCTCGCGCGGACGCATCCTCGGCATCGTTCCGAAGACCTACCTGCCCGGATATCGGGAATTTTACGAGGTGCGCCAGTTCACCTCGGGCGCCGCGGCATCGCAAGATCACCTCGATCTCGTGGGTCAGCGCGGAATTCCGTTCGGCAGCCGCACCTTGTTCAGGTGCGAGGAGTTCTCCGACTTCACTTTTCATGTCGAAATTTGCGAGGACCTGTGGGTGCCGATCCCACCCTCCTCGTATGCTGCGCTGGCCGGCGCCACCGTGCTGCTCAATCTGTCAGCCTCTAACATCACCGTGGGCAAGGCCGATTTTCGTCACACCCTGGTGGCCGGCCAGTCGGCGCGATGCCTCGCGGCGTATCTTTATTCCGCGTCGGGTCCGGGCGAATCGACCACTGACCTCGCCTGGGACGGGCAAGCTTTGATTGCCGAGAACGGTAACCTCCTGGCCGAGTCGCAGCGCTTCAAAGATGAGCCTCAACTGATTTGCACCGAGATCGACCTCGAGCGGCTCGCGCAGGAGCGGATGCGGCAGAACAGTTTCGCCGAAAACATTCGCCTCGAACGCGATCGCGTCAAGCAATTTCGGACCGTCGAGTTTTCCGCCGAGCCTCAGCGCGTCGGACGATCGCTGCCGGAGCGGGTCTACGAACGCTTCCCCTATGTGCCATCCGATCCGGCGCGACGCGATGAGCGGTGCTCCGAGGTTTACGAAATCCAGGTGCAAGGTCTCGCCACTCGGCTGCGTGCGACCGCCATCAAGCGCGTGGTGATCGGCGTCTCAGGCGGCCTCGACTCAACGCATGCCCTGCTCGTCTGCGCCCAGGCGATGGATCGTCTGCGCTACCCGCGCAGCAACATTCTCGCCTACACAATGCCCGGATTTGCCACCAGCACGCGCACGCTGGAGCAGGCGCGCCGCCTGATGAACGCAATCGGTTGCGAATCCCATGAGATGGACATCCGGCCGAGCGCGCTCCAGATGCTCAAGGACATCGACCACCCGTATGCCGAGGGGCGCCCGGTTTACGATGTCACCTTCGAGAACGTGCAGGCCGGCGAGCGCACCAGTCACCTGTTCCGCCTCGCGAATCTGCACCAGGGGTTAGTGGTAGGCACCGGCGATTTGAGTGAGCTGGCGTTGGGATGGTGTACCTACGGCGTCGGCGATCAGATGTCGCACTACGCGGTGAATGCGAGCGTGCCGAAAACGCTCATTCAGCACATCATTCGATGGGTTGCGTCCACCAATCGCCTCGGCGACGAGGCATCCGCGGTACTGGCCGACATCGTGGACACGCCGATCAGTCCTGAACTGGTTCCCGCCGGCGAGGAGGTTGGCGCCACACCGTTCCAGGAGACCGAGGCCATGCTCGGACCTTACGAGCTGCATGACTTCTTCCTCTACTACACCTTGCGCTTTGGCTATCCGCCCTCGAAAATCGCATTTCTCGCGTATCTGGCATGGCACGATCCGACGCGAGGCTCATGGCCGGATATCCCCACGTCGCTGCGCCACCGCTACGACATCGGTGAGATAAAGAAGCATCTGCGAACCTTCCTGCATCGATTCTTCAAGCTTAGCCAATACAAGCGCAGTGCGATCCCGAACGCGCCGAAGGTGGGATCCGGCGGCTCGCTCTCGCCGCGCGGAGATTGGCGGGCGCCCAGCGATAGCGACGCCACCGCCTGGTTGAATGAGCTGGAGATCGTGCCGGAGCGTTCTGCGCCCGCGCTGATAAAAGGAAAGCGCGCAGGGTTGGTGTCGCGCGAACTATCGCAGCGCCGGCGGACGTCGCGTCCGACTGATTGAGATAAATCACCGGCGGTCAACCGCGGGCCTTCGCACCGCTGGGCGCGGGAGCCAAAACGGTTGCCGACACCTTGGCGGTGATTCGGTAGCGAGTACTCCACTGCATTGCGAGGTAGCACTTCGCCGCCGTGCCGCGATATCCTTCACGCCGCCAACCCGAAGTTCGGAGTAGGCCACTTATGGCGGACTATCTCTACGATACCATCCGTCGCCTGATCGCGTTCGACACTGTCAGCGCGAATAGCAACCTCCAGGCGGCGCAATTCCTTGCCGATCGGCTCGAAAACGCCGGCTTCAAGGCGACCTTTCAGAAGGTCGAAATTTCCGGCGTCCCGCACGCCAACCTGATCGCATGGGCCGGGCCTCCGGTTCGCGATGGACTCATCATCTCGGGTCACATCGACACGGTGCCCTTCGATGGCCAGCCGGGATGGACGCGCGATCCGCTAAAGGCCGACCTAGAGGGCGATCGCCTGTACGGGCGCGGCGCCACCGATATGAAGGGGTTCATCGCGCAGTGCATCGACGCCGCCTTCAAGCTGGACCGAAAGACTTTGAAGCGCCCGCTGGTGTTCGTCTTCACCGCGGATGAGGAAGTTGGATGCCGGGGCGCTGAACTCGTCGGCCCCGAGTTGAGCGGACTGCTCGGCGATCTTCCGATGCCGGGGCTGTGTTGGATCGGCGAGCCAACCTCATATGGAATCTGCCACGCCCACAAGAGCATCGGCTCCTTCGAGATCAAGGTGCTGGGCCGCGGCGGACATAGCGGCGCGCCGGCCGAGGGCGTCAACGCCATCGCCGTGATGGGCAAAGTGATGGACGTGGTCGGGAAGCTCCAGCAAGAGCGCGCGGCATCGCGCAGCGCGGCCTTTGCGGAGGCTTTTCCAGAGTCACCCTACGACGTGCTGAACTTCGGCACTATCAGCGGCGGCATCGCGCTCAATATGATTGCCGAGGAGTGCCGGCTGCGGATCAGTTATCGCTCGCTACCCGACGTCGATCCATTGGAACTGCATCGGGAAATCGAACGCCG
>JBGPMZ010000013.1:0-13196 GCA_041487255.1 Binataceae bacterium (SeqCode)
CGCTTGAACCACGCATTCACGTTTTTCAGCGACGGATCGATTTTCTGTCCGATGCCGGAGCCGAAATCGAGCGCCGCGAACAGGATGATGTCTGCCATCGTGAAGCGGTTGCCCGCGATGTACTGCTTGCCCTCGAGCAGGTTGTCGAGCCACTTGAGGTTGTCCTGCACCGTCGCCTTCAGTCCCGCCGCCGCTTCTGGAATCAGGCGCATGCGATCCTTGAACAACTGCGCGCCTTCCGCGAAGCGAAACCCGTTGTAGAGATTCTCGGTGATCTTCAACTCGATGCGACGCTGCCACATACGCGCCTCGGCGCGCTCTTCGGCGTTGCTCCCGATCAGCGGCGGATTGGGGTGCTTCTCTTCGAGGTATTCCCAAATCGCGACGGTCTCGCCGATGCACTTGCCGTTGTCGAGTTCGAGCGCGGGAAGCTGTCCGCCGGGATTGCGATCGGTGTACGGAGGACGGCGATTTTCCGCCTTCATCAGATCGACTTCTTTGCGCGGGATGTCGATTCCTTTCTCGGCCAGGAACATGCGCATCGCGCGCGGATTGGGTCCAAACGAATCGTATAGCTGCATGGTCTTCCTTCCTTATGTCCGCCAGACGCGGGCGGGCTGAATATACAACAGCCGCCGCTGCGGCGGGTAACCGCGCGAACTACCGATGATCTGGCCATGGTCTGCCGACGGGTTGCTTGCACTGCCTTGCGTATGTAGGAATTTGCTATGCGATTTTGCCCGCATTGCGGGGCGCCGCTCATGGCAGGCGCAAAATTCTGCGTCGAATGTGGCAGGGCGGTGAGCGATGGCGCTGCGCCCGGCGTGTCGATCGGATCGGCGAGCCAGCAACGGCAGGCGCCGCCCAAGCCTCCATCCACTACCGGCGTTCAGTTAACCACAGCGTTCGTTGTGGTATTCCTAGGAATCACGATCCTCGGCCTAGGCGCGGCTGCGTATCTGTACCTGCGCCCGTTGACCGTATCGGCGCCGCAACTCGCCGGCGCGCCACCGGCGCAAGGGCAAGCCGATCAGGGACCGGGGCCTGGAGCAGCCGCATCGCAGGGTGATGCGTCACTGCCGCCAGGTCATCCGAAGATCGAGCTACCAACCGAGGCGCGCACGTTTATCGACAAGGTCGAGAAGGATGCCAGCGACAAGCCCAATGACATCGGGGCATGGGTGAAGCTCGGCACCGTCACGATGCGCGCCGCGTTGTTCGATAATTCCTACTATAAGAAGGCCACCGACGCGTATGCGCACGCGCTCAAACTCGACCCCGAGAACCTCGATGCGCTGCGCGGAATCGGCGACATCGACTACGACCAGCAGCACTATGATGAGGCCGCCGCAGCATACGAGCATTACCTGAAGCATCGTCCAAAAGATCCCGAAGTTATCACCGACCTCGGCACGATGTACCTCTACACCAACAATCCCGACCAGGCGATCGTGCAATACAAAAAGGCCATCGCGCTGAAGCCCGACATGTTCCAGCCCTACTACAACCTCGGCGTCGCGTATGGCGAGCAGGGCGACAAGGGCAATTCCGCGATCGCTTTCACCAAGGCGATTTCTCTCGCGCCCGATGACGATCGGCGCAAACAAGCGAAGGAGGCATTGGCGAAGTACACCGGTATGCCGGCGGAGCAGGCCGACACGGTCGCCTCGACGCTGCCGGGACCGAAGATGGCCTCGGCGAACTCCGCGTCGGCCGCGAAGCCGCACGCGACCACGTTTCATTCAGCGTTCGAAGAGATGATTCGCAACATCCCGTTCGCGGGCCCGAAAGTCAGCGCCGTCAACTGGCCCGAGAATCAGAAGGCGACGGTGATGATGGATCATTTTCCGATGGATCAGATGCCGCCGTTCGCCAAGGACAAGTTCCTCGGCGATTTGAAGGCCGGCATCGATACCGCGAAGGCCGCCAATCACGTCATCGGGCCGGTCCAGGTGGATCTCGTCGATGCGCAAAGCGGCCGCGTGATGCAATCGGTCACCCAATAGCGGAGAGTCGCTGACCATGGATGCAGACACCGCACGGAGCCTCGCGAAAATCGCGCCGTTGCACACGCTGACGCTGACCCACTATGGGCGCAAATCGGGCAAGCCGTACGACGTCGTGATCTGGTTCGTGGTCGAGGGCAATCGGATGTTCCTCGGCACCGCGAACAAGAGCCGCAATTGGGTCCGCAACGTGATGGCGAAACCGAACGTCGTAATCAAAGCCGGCAGCGAGAAGTTCACCGCGACGGTCAGCGAGATCACGGACCGTTCGGAGCGCGATCATGTCATGGGTCTGGTGCAGTGGAAGTACTGGTATGCGGCACCATTCATCGCTTTCGGCCGTATCCTGCAGAATCTCGGGATCGTGAAAGTGAACACCGGCGCCTTTGAAGTGCACCCCGACAGCCGCTAGTAGTCCTGTTTAGATTGCGGAACGAGGGTCCGAAAGTCGCTCACTAGGGCAGTAGCGAAGCGGAATGCACCGGCCCGAGGCCGCGCGCTGAATTGAATGCGGTCGTAGCGGCTGTGATGTACGGTGACGGATAGATTCCAATCAGGACCGTCGCGATGAGCGCAATCGCAATCGTCGCCATCAATCCCGGACGCAGAGTCATCGGCGCGACTGCGACGCCGCCTTCCTGCATGTACATCGCGACGATGATCGAGATGTAGTAGTAGGCCGCCATCACGCTGTTGAGCACCGCGATCACCACCAACCACACCATCCCGGCTTGCAGCGCGCCCGAGAAGATGTAGAACTTGCCGATGAAGCCGGCCAGCGGCGGCACGCCGGTGAACGAAAACAGGAAAATCGCCATCGCCGCCGCCATCGCCGGTTCCCGCCGCGCCAGCCCGCGATAATCCTGGATGAGGTCGTTCGCCTCCTCACCATGCTCCAGCGCGATGACCACGCCGAATGCGCCGAGGTTTGCAACCACGTATCCGAGCAGGTAGTAGAGCACCGCCGCGCCCGCGAGCGGCACCACCGCCGCCATCGCGACCAGCAGGTATCCCGCGTGCGCGATCGCCGAGTACGCGAGCATCCTCTTTATGTTGGTCTGGACGAGCGCCGCGATATTTCCCACCGTCATGGTCAGCGCGGCGAGGACCCACAGCACCCACGACCAGTCGGCGCTGACGGCGCTAAGATGCAGCGGGAAGACGCGCAGGAATCCGGCGAACGCCGCGAGCTTCACCCCCGTGGCCATGTATGCGGTAATCGGAGTCGGCGCGCCCTCGTAGGCGTCGGGCGTCCACGTGTGAAACGGCACCGCCGCGATCTTGAAGCCGAATCCGATCAGCATCATGGCGATGCCGAGTAACAGAACCGGACTGTGCACCACGAGCCCGTGGTTCAGCGCAAGGCGAATCGGCTCCAGCTTAATGCTGCCGGTGGCGCCGTATATCAGCGCAATTCCATACAGCAGGAAGCCGGTCGAGAAGGCGCCGAGCAGGAAGTACTTGATCGCGGCTTCGTTGGAGCGCGGGTCGGTGCGCTTGAGTCCGACAAGAACGTAGATCGCGATCGACATGGTCTCCAAGCCGATGAAGATCATGATGAGGTCGCCGGCCGCCCCCATCAGCATCATTCCGAGCGCGGCGAAAAGTATCAGCGAGTAGTATTCCGCGCCGGGCAAGCGGACCTGGTCGGCGTAGTTGAGCGACATCAGCACGACGATCCCGGCCACGAACAGAATCGCGAGTTCGAAAAAAACCGCGAAGTCGTCGATCGCGATGGCGCCCGAGAATGCGGTGGCGTTTTGCCCAGACATCGACAGCGTGAGCACAAATGCGATCGCGATCGACGCGATTGAGAGCCATCCAAGACCGTCGCTCTGCTCGTCGTCGACGCGAACCCCGGCCAGCAGCACCACGATCGCGGCGATCGCGAGGGTGATGAGCGGCAGAATTGGGAGCCACTGGAAATCGATTGCGTTGAGGCTGAAGGGGGTCATTGATCCGTCGAAGGAAGCATCGCCACCAGTTTGCGCTTCAAAATGAGATGCGTTTTCGCGATTTTATTCTGGCGATGCCCCTCGTCGATGCGGGCCTGCGCCGCGTGAACGCGCGCGATGACCTGCACTAGCGATGGTTCGATCCGGTCGATGATGAACCGTGGATACAGACCCATCACCACCATCAGCACCATCAGCGGGACCATCGTCGCGATCTCGCGCGCGTTGAGGTCGCGGATCGTCTCATTGACCTTATGCGTGATCGGGCCGAACATCACCCGCTCGTAGGTCCACAGCATGTAGAGCGCGCCGAGGATGACGCCGCTGACGGCGAACACCACTGCCGTCCATGACTGCACGTAGCTGCCTAGCATGATGAGGAATTCGCCGACGAATCCGTTGAGGCCGGGCAAGCCGACCGAAGAGAGCATCGCGAACATGAACACCGCGGCGTAGATCGGAACGCTGTGCCACAGCCCGCCGTACTCGGAAATCTCGCGGGTGTGTCGGCGCAGGTAAATCATTCCGACCAGCAGGAATAGCGCGCCGGTCGAAATCCCGTGATTGAGCATCTGGTAGACCGCGCCGTCGATGCCTTCAAGGTTGAGCGCGAAGATCCCCAGCACCACGAATCCCAGGTGGCTCACAGATGAATACGCGATCAGGCGCTTCAGGTCCGGCTGCACCATCGCGACCAGCGCACCATAGATAATCCCCACTACCGCGAGCGCCATGAACAATGGCGTCGCTTCGATCGCCACTGTGGGGAAAAGCGGAATCGCGAAGCGCAGGAACCCGTAGGTCCCCATCTTCAGCATCACGCCGGCGAGGATGACCGAGCCCGCGGTCGGCGCATTGGTATGTGCATCCGGCAACCAGGTGTGCACCGGCCACATCGGCACCTTGATCGCAAAAGCGAGCGCGAACGCGGCAAACATCCAGCGCGCCTCGGTCGGAGTCATTTGCGTGTTGTACAGAAGCGGGAGATCGAAAGTGATGGCGCCGCTGTGCGAATGATAGGTCATCACCAGATAGATGATCGCGGCCAGCATCAGGAACGAGCCGATCATAGTGTAGAGCACGAACTTTACCGCGGCATAGATCGGCCGGCCGTGGCCCCAGATGCCGATCAGGAAGTACATCGGGAACAGCATCAGTTCCCAGAACACGTAGAACAGGAAGAGATCGATGGCCACCAGCGTGCCGAGCAAGCCGGTCTCGAGCGCGAGCATGAAGAAGCAGAACTCGCGCGGACGATGATCGATATCGCCGCCGCCGGAATATAGCAGCGAAAGTGAGATCAGGATCGTTGTCAGCACCACCAGCACCAGGCTCAGCCCGTCGATGCCGATGTGATAGGAAATTCCGAATTGCGGAATCCACTGATATTGCTCGACGAATTGGTAGCTTGACTGGGACGTATTGAAAGCGCGGAACAGATAGAAACTGATCGCGAGCGGGAGCAGCGAAAAGATAAAAGCGGAATTCCAGGTCGCACGCTCCTCGCGCTGCATCAGCACGAACAACCCGCCGACCAGCGGAGAGAACACCAGCACTGTCAGGATTCCGCTGCCCATCAGTGGGTCACCAGGTAGAGGTAGTAGGCCACGATCGCCAGCACGCCGAGCACGTAGATAAAGGCGTACTGCTGAACGTTGCCGGTTTCGATCCGGCGCGAGAGCTGCCCACCGGTTTCGACGGTCAGGCCGGCACCGTTAACCAGGCCATCGATCATGAATGAGTCGACTACGCGCGCGAGCACGAAAGTGGAAACCCAGAACAGCGGGCGTGAGACGATCGTGTCGTAAAGATCGTCAACGTAATACTTGTTGAGCAGGACGTTGTACGCCGACTCCATGTAGTACGCGAGCAGATACGGCATCCCCGGCGCTTTGAGGTAGAAATACCACGCCAACACGATCCCGAGGCCGGCGAGCCCGAGCGAAACCCCGGTGAGCATCGCATAGCTCCCATGCAGAACCGGAACGAACTCGCCCACCGACGGCGCGAGGAACGTGCCGATCCGGTCGCCCCATAACACGCCGGCGGGCAGGCCGACGAATCCACCAATGATTGCCAGCCCGGCAAGTACCATCAGCGGAATCGTCATCACCGGCGGCGATTCGTGGACGTGATGCGCTTTCTCGGCATCGACGCGCGAGTCGCCGTGGAAGGTCATGAAGATGAGCCGGAACATGTAGAACGAGGTCATCGCGGCGGTGATGATGCCGAGGATCCACAGAACCTTGTGATTCGAGTTGTACGCCGATTCGAGGATTTGATCCTTGGAGAAAAATCCCGAAAAGGGCGGCAGCGCCGAGATTGCCAGCGTCGCTATCAGCATCGTCGCGTAGGTGATCGGCAGATGCTTGCGCAGTCCGCCCATCTTGTTCATGTCCTGCTCGCCATCCAGCGCATGAATTACCGAGCCGGCGCACAGGAACAGCAGCGCCTTGAAGAAGGCGTGCGTCATCAGGTGAAAGATGCCGGCGGAAAATGCGCCCACGCCGACTCCGAGAAACATGTAGCCGAGCTGGCTGATGGTTGAGTAGGCGAGGACCTTTTTGATGTCAGGCTGCACCAGCGCGATCGAGGCCGCATAGATCGCGGTGAGCGCGCCGATTAGGGCCACCAGCTCCATCGCGGTCGGTGCGAGCATATAGAGGAAGTGCATCCTCGCGACCATGTAGACGCCTGCGGTCACCATTGTGGCGGCATGAATCAGCGCGCTGACCGGAGTCGGACCCGCCATCGCATCGGGGAGCCAGACATAGAGCGGTATCTGCGCGGATTTGCCGGTCGCACCGATCAAGAGCAGTACCGCGACGAGGGTCGCGGTCGTCGGCGCCAGCATCCCGACGCTGTCGCGAAGCACGTTGAAATCGAGGCTCCAGATTCCGTGCGTCCCGAGCGCGGAGACCAGGGTGAACATACCGAGCAGAAAACCCGCATCGCCAATCCGATTGACCACGAAGGCCTTGCGCCCCGCGTAGGCATTGCTCGGAGTCGTGTACCAGAAGGAGATCAGAAGATAGGAGCAGAGCCCGACGCCCTCCCACCCCATGAACATCAGCAGCAGATTGTTGGCGAGGACCAGAATGAGCATCGAGAGCTCGAACAGGTTCATGTATGCGAAGAACCTCGCGAAGTCCTCGTCACGGCCCATGTAGCCAACGGAATACAGATGGATGAGCGCGCCGACTCCCGTGACGATCAGCGTCATCAGCGCGGAAAGCGCGTCGATTTGCAGCGCAAAATCCGCGCTGAAGCTCCCCGCATGAATCCACGGCCACAGTGTGATGGAGAGGATGCTGCCCGCGGGCATCGCGCGCAGCTTCATGAACGCCAGCAGCGCGATGACAAAAGAAACGAAGATTGCGCCGGGGCCAACCAGGTTCACCGCGCGCCGGCCCAATCGGTTTCCACAAAAGATGTTGAACAGGAACCCGAGCGCCGGGAACAGCAGGATGAGGCCTAATGCGGGGTATTGCGCCGTCATCCGGTCACCATTTCATCAGGTTCAATTCGTCGGCGTTGACGGTTTCGCGATTGCGGAAAATCGAGATGATGATCGCGAGACCGACCGCCGCCTCGGCGGCGGCCACCGTCATGACGAAGAACACGATCACCTGGCCGTCCATCGATCCCATGCGGCGCGCGAGCGTCACGAACGCGAGATTGACCGCGTTCAGCATCAGCTCGATCGACATGAACATCACCAGGATGTTGCGCCGCAGCAGCACACCAGCCACGCCAATCGTGAAGATCGCGGCGCTTAGTCCCATCACCGCGCTGTATGAAATGATCATGGCGGCGCTCCCTGCCTCGGCGCGGATGCGCGACCCGCAACCGCTCGGCGCGCCACCGCGACCGCGCCGATCACCGCGACCAGCAGCAGAATCGAGGTCGTCTCGAATGCCATCAGATATTGGCCGAACAGCGTTTGTGCGAGACTGTCGATGGAGCCATAGTCCCGCGGGACCACCACCGCGCGCAGCGCCATTCTGGTTTTCGCCAGGAAGACAAACAGTTCCGCCGCCATCGCCGCCACCGCAATCGTCGCGAAGAATTTCAAACCCAGGTGGCCGACCGGAACCGGGTCGGCTTGCAGGTTCAAAAGCCAAATGACGAACAGGAACAGCACCATGATGGCGCCGACGTAGACGATGATTTGCAGGAAGCCAAGCGTGACCGCATCGAGCGCGACGAAGAATGCCCCAATCGTTATCAGCGTCATTATCAGGGCGAGCAGGCAATGGATGGGGTTCCTTTGAACCACCACGCCCAGCGACGAGACGAGGGCAATAACCGCGAGAAAAATGAATAGTGGAACCGACATCAGCGCGCCGCTCCGGTCGCCAGCACCACCACGAATGCGGTGACCAGCACGTTGAGAAGGCCCAGCGGCACCAGACCCTTCCATCCGAGCTTCATCAGTTGGTCGTAGCGGAAGCGCGGCAGCGTCCATCGCACCAGGATTTGCAGCCAGCAGAACGCTATGACTTTGATCCAAAACGCGATTACGCCCATGATCACTACTGCCGCGCGCGGCAGCAGTATGTGGAACCCGCCGAAGCGAAATCCTTCGCGATACAACCACGGCACCTGCCATCCGCCGAAGAAGAACAACGACAGCAGAACCGCGACCAGCACCACCTCGGCGAAATCGGTGAGCATGAAGGCCGCCTGCTTGCCGCCCGAATATTCGGTGAAGTACCCGGCGATTAGTTCCGATTCGCCTTCCGGCAGATCGAATGGCACCCGCTTCGATTCCGCCATGCCCGCGGTGATCAGCATCAGGAAGGCCACCGGCTGGAGGAAAATTCCCCAGCGCGGCAGCCATCCGAACCATACGCCGCCTTGCTGGCGCACGATGTCCTGCAAATCGAGAGTGCCGTAGGTGATTACGATCGCGATAATCGCAAGGCCCATCGCGATCTCGTAGGAGATCATCTGCGCGGTCGCACGCACACCGCCCAGCAGCGCCCATCGATTGTTCGACGCCCATCCGCCGAGCGCGACGCCATAAACGCCGACCCCAATCGTCGCCAAAATATATAGCGCACCCGCATTGATACTTGCCGCGCGGAGTTCGACGGTGCGATCGCCAATCTGGAACGCGTCGCCAATCGGCACTACCGCAAAGGCCACCAGCACCGGGAACAGTGCGAGGAACGGGCCCAGCGCATGAAGGAATTTATCGGCGCCCTCGGGCACGAAGTCTTCCTTGGTGAAGAGCTTCAGCGGATCGGCCATCAAGGTGTTCTGGAATCCCAGATTCGGCAATCCGAGGCGTTTCCCGATGCCAAAAATCGCGGCGCGATTGGCGCCGACCCGATCCTGAATCAGCGCACTGCCCTTACGTTCAAACCACAGCAGTATCGCTGACAGGTTCAGCACCAGCAGCAAAATCACAATCGCCTTGATAGCGCCGATTAGAAGATCAATCGCCACGGTTGGACAGTTCGTCGATCAGGTTGAGGGTCGATTCCGGGGTGAGGTTTTCGTAGTAACCGTCGTGATTGAGCTGCAGCATCGGCGCGGTCCCGCATGATGCGAGGCATTCGGCGCGGCCGAGGGTGAATTTCTTGTCCGGGGTGGTCTCGCCAACTTTGATCCCGAGCCGCCCGCTGATCGTTTCGACGATTTGATCGGCGCCGCGCAACCGGCAGGAGAGATTGGTGCATACTTCCAGGTGCCACTTCCCGACCGGATGCTGGTAGAACATCGTGTAGAAGGTCACCACCGCGCGGACATGCGCCGGCGGGAGTTCCATCAGCTTCGCGACATAGAGCTGAGCATCGCCGCTGAGCCATCCGAACTCGCGCTGCGCGATCCACAACGTCGGAAGCAGCGCGGCCTGACGCGTCGGGTAATGAGTAAGCAACTCGCGATACTCTGCGAGCGCGGCCTCGGAGAACTTTATCTCAGCGCCGTCGGACATGAGCGGCTCTATTATTCAACCTTACGGAGTAAGATGGTCCCGCGTGCGGAATTCTAATGACAGGTTCCTACGATTCCTTAATTAATTCAGAAGCGCAAGCGATCCGATGAGCGAACTTGCAGGCTTGCGATAGACGGGTTATCTATCGCGCTGAACAAATTCCGTAGAGTGGTTTGGGGAGCACATACGGTTCGAAAGTGCGGATAATCGGGGGACATGCACGCGGACGAAAGCTGAAGGCGCCAACAGGGCTGGCGACCCGGCCGGCCACCGCGCGGATACGCGAATCGATCTTCTCGCGCCTCGGAGTGCGGCTCGATTTCAATGGACTCTCGGTGCTCGACATTTTTGCCGGCAGCGGCTCGCTCGGCATCGAGGCGTTGTCGCGCGGGGCAGGGCACGTAACGTTCATAGATTCATCGAAGGCCGCGGCCGGAGCCATCCGCGAAAACCTCGAAACGCTGGGGCTCGCGGACCGCGCGCGCATCATCACAAACGATCTTCGACGCGCGCTGCCACAACTATCGAACGAAAACCGAAACTTCGGGCTGGTCTTTGTCGATGCGCCCTACGCTGATGATATAAGCAGTCAAGTGATGCAAATGCTTGGTGAGCTCCAACTGGTGGCCGCCGAGGGATGGGTGGTGATTCGCCAATTCAAGCGAGCGCCCGAACTTCCCGCCGCGCCGATGGGTTTCGAGCAATTCAAAGTTGGAATTATCGGCGATCATCGCATCGCCTATTACCGGCGCCCCGATTCGGGAGTCGAGAACGCAAGCGGATGATGATGAGATGACAACCAAGGGCAAGGAATCGAGGATGGCACTCGCGGTCTATCCCGGAACTTTCGATCCGATTCACAATGGCCACATCGACGTGGTGCGCCGCAGTGTCCAGCTCTTCGACGAGGTGATCGTCGCGGTGGCGCACAATCCCGACAAGGATCATGCGTTGTTCACTCCCGACGAGCGGGTCGACATGATTCGCGAGGCGCTGCACGACCTCGAGCCCAAAGCGCGAGTCGATAAGTTCAGCGGGCTGTCGGTGGACTATGCCGAACGCATCGGCGCCAAGGTTATCATCCGCAGTTTGCGCGCGGTGACCGACTTCGACTACGAGCTGCAGATGGCGGCGATGAACAAGCAGATGCGCCCCAATATCGAGACGGTCTTTCTATTCGCGAATCCGAAGCTGTTCTTCAGCGCCTCCCGTTTGATCAAGGAAGTGGCGAGCTATGGTCAGCGCGTTCCCGAGCTGGTGCCGGAATTCGTAATGAATCGGCTGCGCGTGAAGCTCAAGGTGGATTGAGCCGCGACCTCTTCCCCGTATCGTCCGGCACCTGCGGTTTTCACAGATCGCTGCGCAAGCTAAGATTGCGGCGCGGTGAGATTTACCGCCTCGAATCCGTTCCGGGAAAGAACATGGTCAAATTGAATCGCAGAGTTGCCGCACTGCGGCCGTCCGCCACACTCGCCGCCGATCAGCGCGCAAAGGAGATGCGCGCTGCGGGCATCGACGTGATCTCGCTAGATGCCGGCGAGCCCGATTTCGACACGCCTGAAAGAATCAAGGACGCGGCGCGCAAGGCGCTTTCAGCGGGCAAGACCAAGTATACCGCAGTCGCGGGAATTCCCGAGCTTAAGGAAGCAATTCGCGCGAAGCTCCAGCGCGACAACCATCTCGACTACGAGCCCGCCGAGATCATCGCTTCGGCGGGATGCAAGCAGGCGCTCGCGAACGTTATCGCCGCGATGTTCGACGAGGGCGACGAGATCATCATTCCTACGCCGGCGTGGGTCAGCTTTTCCGCCATGGTGGATCTGTCGGGCGCCACACCGGTGCCGGTGCGCGCTCGCGAAGATCGCAACTTCCAACTCACCCCCGATGCGCTGACTAGGGCGATCACGCCTCGCACGCGCGCGGTCCTGATCAATTCGCCCTCGAACCCAACCGGAACCGTGTACAGTGCGGGTGCGCTCGCGGAAATCGCGCAGGTGATTCAGTCTAACCCGGATATCTGGGTGCTCTCCGACGACACCTACGAGCACATCGCGTATGACGGTCCGGCGCCGCACATTTTCCAGATCGAGCCGCGGCTGAAAAGTCGCGGCGTCCTGTTCAACTCGCTCTCGAAGACCTATGCGATGACCGGATGGCGCGTCGGGTTCGCCGCTGGCCCGAAGGAAATCATCGGCGCGGCGGGCCGGCTGCAAAGCCAGAATAGCGGCAACCCAAATTCGATCGCGCAGGCCGCAGCGGTCGAGGCGCTCAATGGTCCGCAGGATGACGTAATGGTGATGGCCGAGGAATTTGGTAAGCGCCGCCAGCTCATCGTCGAGCGGGTGCGCGCGGTGCCGGGTTTCAGCCTGCCGAATGTTCCGAGCGGCGCGTTCTACGTTTTCCCCAATGTCTCGGCGCTGTTCGGTTCGTCGCACAACGGCAAGAAGATCGCGGATGGCGACGCGTTCGCGAATTTCCTCCTCGAGGAGGCGAGGGTTTTGACCGTGGGCGGAAACGACTTCGGCGCCCCCGAGCACATTCGGATGTCGTACGCGACCTCGACGGATAAGATCAATGGCGCCCTCGATCGCATCGCCGAGGCCGTCAAGAAGCTTCAGCGCTAGGCTCGCTTATTTCTTCCAAGGCGCGGGGTACTCGCCGGTGTCGAGGAAACGCACATAGTCGCGCAGGATCTCCGCGTGGTCGAAGGCCAATGGCGCCGGCGGCTTGCGCGGATCAAATAGGGCGCAATTCTTCGCGTCATCGGCGGCGACCGGAGTGCCGTTTGCGCGCGCAACATAAACTGCGGTGATAGTCTGGCCGCGCGGGTCGCGATCGGGGCGTGAGTAAATTCCCAGCAGCGCGCGCAACTCGACCTCGAGCGAGATCTCTTCCTTCGCCTCGCGGATTGCAGCCTGTTCCACAGTCTCACCGAAGTCGACGAACCCGCCCGGAATCGCCCACCCCTCGGGAAAATTCTTGCGCTCGATGAGAACGATCCGATTTCCAATTTCGGCAATCACATCGGCGGCGATGGGGGGGCAAATTGGACGCGGCATCGTTTCAATCTAGCAGTTATGCCGCGCGCGGTTGACAAGCGGGCGGCACGCCAACAAAGTCGATGCGACTATGCAGGTCGCGCGATTATACGATTTCGGTGACATCCGGGTCGAAGAAGCCGCCCGCCCCGAGGTCGGCCCCGGCGATATCCTGGTGCGCGCCCGCGCCTGTGGAATCTGCTCCGGCGACATCATGCCGTGGTACATCCGGCGTAAGGCAGGCGCGGTGCTC
>JBGPMZ010000014.1:0-12907 GCA_041487255.1 Binataceae bacterium (SeqCode)
GGCTCAATGCGATTCGCGCATATCTCGAGTTTGCGATCAAACTACCCCGTCTCGACGAACTGGTATTGACGGTGAAGCCGTATCAGATGCATTCACTGCAGAGCTTCTGGATGTTACTCGGAGCGGGACGGTTCGAGATCGAATTGTGGTCGGTATCGTGCCTGGCTGTCCTGGTGATTCTGGCGCGATACTGGCGCCGCGAGCTGGCCGCCGACATGCGGTTTGCAGCTCTGGTTGTGGCGGCGGTGCTAGTCGATCCACATCTCTACATCTACGATGCGGTGATCCTGGCTCCGGCTCTGCTAATTGCGATCGACCGCGCGCGCGAACTCGGAGAGACGATCACCGCGGAGGCAATCCGCGTCGGGGTGTATGTGCTGTTCGGATGTCTGTTGGTCGGGCCTCTGTCACGCATAACTCATGTTCAGTTGTCGGTTCCGGTAATGGCGGCCTTATTTTTCGC
The DNA here is from genome assembly GCA_041487255.1 of Binataceae bacterium (SeqCode). Lineage (GTDB taxonomy): Bacteria > Desulfobacterota > Binatia > Binatales > Binataceae > DATGKG01. The sequence continues at coordinate 464 of JBGPMZ010000014.1, forward strand.
GATGACTCGCGCGACCAATGAAGCGCGCCGTTCGCTTTCAATCGAGGTAGCCGGTGTCGGCGGAATAAGCGTCCACAACAAACGCACCGCAGGCTCGTAACGACTCGTTGAATATCCTATTGCTATATGACCAATGACTTAGGGGACACTTCGGGAGGACTCATGAAAGCGTCGATGGTGTCGCTAGCCCTGCTCATCGCTTGCGCATCCTCAACTGCATTGGCCGCTGATTCGACGGACGTTGAGGTGGGCCTCAAGATCGCGCCGGTCTCACTCAAGTACGATGCAAAAGATCGTGGCGCTGTCGGACGTGGAAGCTATATCGTCAATGCGCTCGGCGGATGCGTTAGTTGCCATACGATGCCGACCTTTGAGCCGGGTGGCGATCCTTTTAAGGGCGAGGTCGAGAAGCTCAACCGCAAGAATTACCTGGCTGGCGGAAAGTGCTTCGGTCCGTTCAAGTCACCCAACGTCACGCCTGACGACAAAGGACTTCCCGGTGGTCTGACACTTGAACACTTCATTCATAGCATTCGCACCGGAAAGCGTCATATTAAGGACAGTGAAGGCGACGCGACGCCCGCGCATGACGAGGTCCAGAAGGTCATGCCGTGGCCGGAGTTCCGTAACATGATAGACGAGGACTTGAACGCGGTGTATGCGTATCTATCGGCGATTCCTCACGCGGAGCCATCCAACACCAAGTGTCCACCGGCGCCGTCGCACTGATTTATGGACTGAGATTGGCTATCGTCGGAAGAGTGGATATTGCGCCATAGTCCCCGAGCTGGAAAGTCAATCTGAATCGAACTGGAGGTGGCTCGATGGAAGCGACCCGGAGCATCGAAGCGAGTCCTATCCCGAATCGCTATGCGCGCGGCTGGCACTGCCTTGGTCTGGCCGCCCACTTCCGCGACGGAAACCCTCACCGGATCGACGCGTTTGGGTCGCGGTTGGTCGCGTTCGTCGGCGAGGACGACAAGGTTCACGTCCTCGATGCATTCTGCCCGCATATGGGCGCCGACCTCAGCCGCGGGACGATCCACGGCAATTCGATCGTCTGTCCGTTTCACAACTGGAGCTGGGGATCCGACGGCATATGCGACGCGATTCCCTACTCGAAGCGGATTCCTCCCGCCGCACGTACCGGTTCATGGCAGACCTGCGAACAGAACAAGCTCCTCTTCGTCTGGAATGATCCAGCGGGCAAATCGCCCACGCGCGATCTCGATATCCCCCGGATCGAGGCATGCTATTCGGACGACTGGACCGAGTGGGTGATCGAGAAATGGAACATCAACACCAACTGCCGCGAGCTCATCGACAACGTCTCCGATATGGCGCACTTCATTTCGGTGCACAGCGTGCCGGTGCAGTACTTCGCCAACATCTTCGAGGGTCACAAGGCGACCCAGGTGATGCTGGGAGACAGCTCGCAGCTCGCGATGGAAGGCGGATTGCTGACCTACGCGACCTACTATGGTCCCGCGTACCAAATCACCGAGATGAAGGGTGAAATGGGCGGCTTCGCAATCGATTCGATTTTGTTGAATTGCCACGTGCCCACCAGCCTCACCAGCTTCGACCTTCGCTTCGGGATGCTGGTGCGCAAGATTCCGGGCCTGAGCGACGAGCAGAACAGCGAGATGGCGAAAACCTACATCAAGTATACCCAGCAGGGGTTCTACCAGGACGTCGCGATCTGGGATAACAAGGTGCGCATCGACAATCCCCTGCTCTGCGAGGGCGATGGTCCGATCGCGCATTTGCGCCGATGGTATCAGCAGTTCTATCTGGATGAAGCGGAAGTGCCGCGCGCATCGAGCGAACGCCGGGTCTTCGAGCTGAATCCCGGCGCGGTGGCGACCGCCCCGCCACTGCATCACGTTTTCGAACGCTAACTCGCAGCGACGAAAGCGGTCGGGACACGCGCCAATTTTGTGCTATATCCCGGCCATGGAACCGGAAGCCGGGTCCGCCGGTGAAATCGAAAAGTCATTGCTGGCGCGGGCGCGCGAGATGGTGCCGATACTCGCCGAGCGCGCCCCGCGCGCCGACTCGGAGCGGGGGATTCCCACCGAGACCATCGAGGATTTTCGCAAGGCCGGCTTCTTCCGCATCCTGCAGCCCAAACGATGGGGCGGCTATGAGTTGCATCCGCGCATCTTCTACGACGTTCAGATGACGCTCGCCGAAGGATGCGCCTCCACTGGATGGGTTTTCGGTGTGATGGGTGTGCACAACTGGCAGATCGCGTTGTTCGATTCGCACGCTGCGGACGATATCTGGCGCAACGACGATGCGGTCTTGATCTCGTCATCTTACATGCCGAAGGGCCAGGTGAAACGCGTTGCGGGAGGTTTCCAACTGAGCGGGAGGTGGAGTTTCTCCAGCGGTGTCGATCACGCCGATTGGGTTTTCCTCGGCGCCATCGTGATGCCCGAGGGCTCCACGCCGGGCTCGCCGGATTTTCGCACCTTCCTCGTGCCTCGCGCGGATTTCGAAGTCATCGACACCTGGCATGTGATAGGTTTCAAGGGTACCGGCAGCAAGGACGTGGTCGTCAACGAGGCGTTCGTGCCGGAGTATCGCACTCATAGTGTGCGGGACGGTTTCGCCGGCACCAGTCCGGGTCTCGCCGCGAACCCCGCCCCGCTCTACCGATTGCCTTTTGGACAGGTTTTCGTACGCGCCGTATCGGCGGCCTCGATCGGCGCACTGCAAGGGGCGCTCGACGCGTTCCGCGAATTCGGATCGAAGCGCGTCAGCGCCAACGATTTTTCCGCGACCGCCCAGGATCCAACAGCACAGCTCGCCGCTGCCGACGCCTCCGCGGCGATCGATGACATGAAGCTTGAACTGTTTCGCAGCTTCGATTCGATGATGGCGACGCTTGCGGGCGGCCGGACGCTCGACCTCAAAGATCGGATTCACTATCGCTATCAGTCCGCGCTTGCGGCCGATCGGTGCGTCGAGCACGCGAGCCGCCTGTTTCGCTCATGCGGAGCTTCGGCGATCTTTCAGGGCAATCCGATTGGGCGCTTCTTCCTGGATATTCACGCCGCGCGCGCCCACTATGCGAATAATCCCGATCGCTTCGGGCGTAACTACGGCGCCGTTCTCCTCGGCCGGCCAAACGCGGATCTTTTCTTATGAGCGACGGAAATTGGGACCATCGTTTCGACGTGATCGTGGTCGGCTCGGGCGCCGGCGGAATGATCGCGGCCATTTGCGCGCAGGATCTCGGGCAATCGGTCGTCGTTATCGAAAAGGGCGATGTCTATGGCGGCACGACCGCCATTTCCGGCGGCGCTGTATGGGTTCCGTGCAATCATCAAGTCGAGATGCTCGGCGGTAGCGACGACTATGAGGGCGCGCTCACCTATCTCAAAGCCGCCACGCGCGGGATGGTGACCGAGGCGCGCCTGCGTGCCTACCTCGACAGCGCGCCGCGAATGGTGCGCTATCTCGAAGAGAAGACGCGCATGCGGTATCGCGCGATGCCACACTACTCGGATTACTACCCGGAGCTCCCGGGCGCGAAAGACGGCTACCGCACCATGGATCCGGTGCCTTTCGATGCGGCGCAGCTCGGCGAAGAGTTCGACCGCCTGCGCGCGCCGTCACCGGGTACGTTGATCGCGGGCCGAGTGGGGATGACCGCCGGCGAGGCGCACACCATCCTCGCCAAGGAGCGCGGCTGGATGATGCTCATCGCGAGACGGTTCGCGAGCTACTGGTTCGACCTCCGATGGCGCCGGCGCACGCGGCGCGATCGCCGCCTGACGCTGGGTAACGCGCTGGTCGGCGCGCTGCGAGCCTCGATGCTCGATCGCAAGATTCCGCTGTGGCTCAACACGCCGCTCGAATCGGTGATCGCCGACACACGCCGCGTCAACGGTGTCGTCGCGAATCAAAACGGCAGGAAAATTCGCGTCGCCGCCAATCGCGGAGTGATTCTCGCCGCGGGCGGCTTCGAGCATAACCAGGCCATGCGTGAGAGCTACCTCCCGCAGCCGACCAACGCCGAGTGGACTACGACGCCGCCGACCAACACCGGCGATGCGATCCGCGCCGGAGCGCAAATCGGCGCGCAGCTTGCGCTGATGGAACTGGCATGGTGGGCGCCGACCGTGTTCGTGCCGGGCCGCGAAAAACGCCGCGCTCTGTTCGTCGAGCGCGCGCTGCCCGGATGCGTCATGGTCAACCAGCTGGGCCGCCGCTTCGTCGACGAGGCCGCCCCGTACTCTGACATTGTGACCGCGATGTATGCCGACCATGCCACGACCGGCGCGAACCTGCCCGCATGGCTTATTTTCGATGCGACCTTTCGCCGCAACTATCCATGCGGTCCGCTTCTTCCGGGCATCGTGCAGAAGGATTCCAGTCTCCCGAAGGATTGGAACGGTACCGTCTTTTTCAAGGCTGATTCACTCGAAGCGCTCGCGAATCGAATCGGCGTCGATGAGTCAGGGCTGATGGAAACCATCCGCAAGATGAATACGTACGCCGCCTCCGGCGTCGATAGCGATTTCAGCAAGGGCGCGAACAGCTTCGACCGCTACTACGGCGATGTGAACGTAAAGCCGAATCCGTGTCTCGCGCCGATCGCGAAGGCGCCGTTCTATGCGCTGCAGATCGACGCCGGCGACATCGGCACCAAGGGCGGATTGCTCACCGACGAGTTCGCGCGGGTGCTGCGCGAAGACGGCCAGCCCATCGCGGGACTGTACGCGACCGGCAACACCTCTGCCGCGGTGATGGGCCCGAGCTATCCAGGCGCCGGTTCGACGATTGGTCCGGCGATGACGTTTGGTTTCGTCGCGGCGCATCATCTCGCGGGAATCTGACGTGAAGTCCAACCGGAGCGCTGGCGGTGCTCACGCGCGGACTTCCGGGTAAAGGCGCCCAGCAATTCGATTGCGAGGCCAGCGGGTTCGACAGACCAATGAAGCGAAGGGGTCGGCAATGCATCGACCCCTGATTATCAGGATGACTACGCCGCAGCCGCCTTCCTCGCAGCCTCTAACGTCGCATCATAGTTGGGATGGCTCGCGACTTCCTTCACGTACTCCGCATGCGTGACGTTGTCGTTCTTATCGACTACGAACACCGCGCGCGCCAGCAGTCCGAGCTCCTTGATCAGCACGCCATACTTGTTGCCGAAGTCGCGGTCCTTGAAGTCACTGATCATCGTGATCTTGTCGACGCCGGCCGCGCCGCACCATCGCGCCTGCGCGAACGGCAGGTCCATCGAGACGGTCAGAATCTGCACGTCACCGAGCTTCGAGGCTTCCTCGTTGAAACGCCGCGTCTGCGCATCGCATACGGGCGTGTCGATCGAAGGAATTACGCTGATGACCTTCACCTTACCTTTGAACTTATCGAGGCCGATGGGCGCGAGCCCTTTGTCGACTGAATGAAACTCGGGCGCCTTTTGTCCCGCTTTGATTTCCGGACCGACCAGTGTCATCGGGTTACCTCGCATCGTAACGGCGCCTTTGCGTTCTTCCGCCATGGATGTCTCTCCTTTGTGTAAAATGCGTTCTCAAAGGTTGTGACTTTACCCGCTTAGATAATGCCGGGTAAACAAGCGAATGCCGTAAGGCGCGTGCGCGTCGCGACGTGCGCGGGGGGGCTACTTCGCGTATCTGGCGACTCGCTCGGCTTCCTCCGCGTCGGCATCCTCGCGGCGCGGGCGCTCCGGCATCCAGCCTTTTGTATAATCGCGCGCCTCCCAAACGTGGTCATTGGGATCCCACACGTAGGGAAGCTGCACGATCTCGCCCGGCGTGCTGATGGTCTCAAAGACGCGCATCGCGTCGCGAACGATGCGACGCTGGATGTCCGGGTCGTCGGGACGGCCGGTCTGATGGCCGAGTGGGAAATTGACGAACACCGCGCGCGGCGCCTTTACCGCTTGCGTGATGTCCATTGCCGAAGTCATACAGAGCGTGGGAATCCCAGCCTCTTCGACCAGCCGGGCAATCAGTCCAACGGACTGATGACACACGGGTCAGGCAGGCACCAGGTAGAACGCATCGACATGCGCGCGCTTGAGCTCATCGACGATCTTCGGCGCGAGTTCCTCGCGAACCTTGCGCGCCGAGTAAACCCCGCCCATGAAGCTGAACGCCGGATCCGACAACTCGCCAATGAGGTGCTCCGCTTCGAGCTCGCGCATCCGTTCGAGCGGAAACACGCAGTTGGGATCCTTCTGGGCATCCGCGGTGGGATAGCCAAAGTGCCATATGTAGAGGTCTTCACGCGCTGCGTGCTTGGGAATGCGGCGATATGACGCGTCCTCGCGATGAAAGCGCGGCTGGTCGCGGTACATGATACCGCCGGAACTCATCAGCGCGATTTTCGATTCCGAAATTGGCTTGCGCAGCGGCGTCCACGGCACAGTTTCGTTGACGACCCATTGATAGGGTTTGAAATCGCTGTAAAGGTCGCGGGTCCGCGGAATGTATGCGACTGCCATAAGAGTCTCCTACACCTCAGGCCATCAAAGGAAAAGCGTGCTATGCCCCGTGGAGCGCGGGCAGGATTTCCGCGCTGAAGAGTTCCAACGAGCGGCGCGCCTTCTTTGGATCGAGGCCGGGAAGCTGCATCGCGATGACCAACTCCGTGATCGGCGCCGATTCCACGATCTCCTCCAGCCGCTTCCTTACCTGTTCCGGGCTACCCAAAACGCTGGTGCGGCGCAGCCGCTCGGCATCGGGACGAATGAGCACCTCGCCGCTGCCACCAGCCTGCACCTGCGCGGCTTTGAGCCATTTGCCGTACAACTCCGCCTGATACATCAGAGCATCGCGCGTGTCCGCCCACGCCTGTTCCTCGGAATCGGCAACATAGAGGGCGCGACTATTCACGATGCTGTACTGCTTCTGATCCTTGCCGGCCGCCTTGAGCGCTTCCACATAGATACCGATCTCCTTGCGCCCGCCCACACAAGCGAACGACATGTCGAGTTTTGCCGCGCGCTGAATCGCCTTGGGAGCGCCTACGCCCCATAGCAGTTCTGGATATGGCTGGCTCACGGGAGCGGGCAGGATGCGCACATTATGAAACTGGAAGTACTTGCCATGGAAGTCGAAGCGCTCGCCCTTCCATGCGAGCTTCAAAATCTCGAGGGTCTCCAGCGTGCGGCCGAGGCGCTGCTGACGCGGCACGCCAAAGCCGTCGAATTCTTCCTGGCGATATCCCTGCCCGATACCGAGCCGAATGCGTCCGCCCGAAATCACGTCGACTACGGCAACATCCTCGGCGAGTTTCAATGGATGCTGAAATGGCGCGAGCAGGACGAAAGTTCCGATGGCAACACGCTTGGTGCGCGCCGCGATTGCCGCCGCAGCCGGCATCATCGCGGGTAGATAGCCGTCGTCGGTGAAGTGATGCTCGGTGAGCCAGATCGAATCGAATCCGGCGCCGTCGCACAGCTCGGCCTGCGCGAGCATCTCGGCATAGAGTTCCTTGAAGCTCCGCCCCGAGTTGGGAGGATTGCGGAAATCCAACTGGTATCCAACTTTTATTTTGCGCACCGGATCGCTCCAGAGACGATTCGTTCAGTGATACCGCATTGCAACGCGACTTGCACAACCACCCTAATCGTCACATTTCTGTCAGTTAATCTCGCGAGGCTCGCCGGATAAGATCAAAATCTCCCGCAGCCAGGAGCGCCTTCATGAGCCTGAGGATCGAAGACTACGCCATCATCGGAAACACCTGCACGGTCGCACTGGTCGGCAACAATGGCTCGATCGATTGGTGGTGCGTGCCGCGTTTCGATTCGCCGGCCTGCTTCGCCGCGCTCCTCGGCAGCGAGAAAAACGGTCGATGGCTGATCGCGCCCAAAGGCGAGGTCAAACGCACGCGCCGTCAGTATCGTGACGATACCCTGATCCTCGAAACCGAATTCGAAACCTCAGATGGAGTAGTCGCGATTATCGATTTCATGCCCATCCACGAGCGGCTGGGGCAGGTCGATGTGGTACGGATCGTCGAGGGCCGCAAAGGGCGCGTGCAGATGCGGATGGAAGCAATCTTTCGCTTCGACTACGGACACGTGATGCCGTGGGTGACGTCGCGACCCGATAGCTTGCGCGCGATCGCGGGCCCTGACGCTATCAAGCTTCGCACTTCGGTCCCGACGCGCGGTGAGGACTTCACCACTAAAGCTGACTTCGCGATCGCTGAAGGCCAGCGCATCCCGTTCACGCTGACCTACTATCCGTCGCACGAATGGGAGCCCGGCAATAAGCATCCGATTCACATGCTGAATGAGACCGAGGCGTGGTGGCGCCAATGGGCCGGGCGCTGCACCGTCGAAGCGCCGTGGCGCGACGCTATCATGCGGTCGCTGATCACCTTGAAGGCGCTGACATATTGCCCGACCGGCGGAATCGTCGCTGCCGCAACCACATCGCTACCGGAGAAAATCGGCGGCGAGCGCAATTGGGACTATCGCATCTGCTGGCTGCGCGACTCGACCTTCACCCTCTACGCGCTATCGATCGCGGGATACTACGAAGAGGCCAAAGCGTGGCGTCAATGGCTCCTGCGCGCGATCGCGGGCGAGCCGGCCAGGATGCAAATCATGTATGGGCTGCGCGGCGAGCGCCGCTTGACCGAGTTCGAGCTGCCGTGGCTCCCCGGCTATGAGAACAGCGCGCCAGTCAGAATCGGTAACGCCGCGCATGAGCAGTTCCAGCTCGATGTCTACGGGGAGGTAATGGATTCATTTTACGCCGCGCGCAAGCAGAGCCTCGATCCCGAACCCGAAACTGAAGCCGTCGAGAAGGCGCTGATGGACTTCCTCGAAGGTGCGTGGAAGGAGCCTGACGAGGGAATCTGGGAAGTGCGCGGACCGCGCCGTCATTTCACACATTCCAAGATGATGGCGTGGGTGGCGGCCGACCGCGCCGTCAAGCTGATCGAGAAATTCGGCAGTGCGGGACCGGCCGATCGATGGAAGAAGCTGCGCGACGAGATCCGCGCTGATGTCCTCGATCGCGGTTTCAATCCGCATCGCAATGCGTTCGTTCAGTACTACGGTTCCGACCTCCTCGATGCGTCGCTACTTATGATGCCGTTGATCGGCTTTCTTCCGGCTGGAGATCCTCGGGTGATGAGCACGGTCGCGGCAATCGAGCGCGAGCTCATCAGCGACGGGCTCGTGAAGCGCTACCAGAGCACTCCCGAGGTCGATGGTCTTCCATCCGGCGAGGGCACCTTCCTGGCGTGCAGCTTCTGGTACGCAGACAACCTCGCGCTGATGGGACGCTATGAGGAGGCGCGCGAGGTGTTCGAACGACTCCTCTCGCTGCGCAATGACGTGGGCCTACTCGCCGAGGAGTACGACACCATTGGGAAGCGCCAGTTGGGAAATTTTCCACAGGCGTTTTCGCATGTGTCGCTGATCAACACGGCGCACAATCTTTCGCTATCGAAGGGACCGGCGAAAACTCGCGCGAATTGATCTGATGAGGATCTCGAGGCTTCGCGGGTTCGCCGGAAACTGAAAAAAGGGACGGCGGGAAGCTATGTCTACTTCCCGCCGTGATGCCTTACTGTAGTTGACAGAGCCTGATGGCTCGTCGCGTCGGCTGGACTACCAGCGGTTGCCGCCGCGCCCGCCACGGTCGCGATCGCCACCGCGTCCGCCCGCTCCACCACCGCCGCCGCCACGAGGTCCGCCGCCACCGCCCGCTTCACGCGGCTTGGCTTCGTTTACCTTGATGTTGCGGCCCTTGAACTCGGTGCCGTCGAGCGTTTGAATCGCCGCGGCGGCCTCGCCGGCGTCCGCCATTTCGACGAAGCCGAAGCCCTTGGACTGGCCGGAGAACTTGTCGGAAACGACCGCGACGCTCTCGACGGTGCCGGACTGGGAGAAGAGGTCTTTCAGATCCTCATTGGTGACTGAGTAGGCAAGATTGCCTACATACAACTTTTTGGCCACTTAGGGGCCTCCTTACTTTAGTGCTGGGAAGCTCGCGAACAGAAAAGCGGGGAGAAATTCCGGCGCTTAGGTGAAGGGATGCGTCCGAGCGGTTTCGATAACTTTATACGTGGTTTGCGCACGCGAGTAAACGGCCTTCTTAAGAAAAATAGCGACCCCCACGCCCAGCCAGCGATTTAGCCTTTTCAATCTGGGTTTTCGCCTGCTTCACAATCTCAACGTATGGCCGTGCGGTGTCCACAATTAGATGACACCCGGCTGGTATTTCCGATAACTCGCCAAATTCCTCGCGTTGACGCAGGTACACATCTACGGTCGCATCGGATGGGTTATTTGCTGCTTTCTGGCGTTCAATTAGGCGTCGGCGGATTTCCGCATCCTCCGCGCGGCATTCGATGAAAAGGATCGGCACCTTGAGTCGCGAGGCGACTTCGCACGCCGCCTTGCGATGCGATCGGTCCTGGTAGGTCCCGTCGAGGATGACCCCGCTTGCGTCCCCCAGCAGATGCGCCGCGTCATCCAGCATCCCGGCGTAGGTCGCTTCTGTCACCGCGTCAGCATAGATGCCGGCCTTGTACGCGTCCGCAGCGTGCCGCTGGGCCGGGATCGAGGAAAGCTTCTTGCGCATGCGATCCGAGCTGACGATCGGGAAGCCGAATCGATTTTGCAGCGCTCGCGCGAGCGTCGATTTGCCGCTCCCGGAGAGGCCGCATACGACCATCATCGCGGGCGCGGCATCGATCGCGTAGCTGTGCGCAAGCGCGAAGTAATTGCCGGCGAGCTCGATCGCGGCCAGCTGCTCGTTCTGTCCGACTTCCACCGCGCGGGCACGCAAGCTCTCGACCACGCCGCGAATGATGGCGCGATAGCACTTGTAAAACGGTATCAGCAGCGCAAGCTCATCGTCCTGGGTCGCTTCCGCGACCGCACCGACCAGCTCATCGGCGAGGTCTTGCGCGCCGAGGCGATCGAGATCCATCGCCAGAAACGCGACCTCCGAGGCGATATCGCAGGTGCGCAGCCGCTCGCTGAATTCGACGCAATCGAAAATCGAGATTTTGCCGCCCTCGATACAGATATGCTCGCAGCGCAGGTCCCCGTGACCTTCGCGCACGCGACCCGCATTCACGCGCGCATTGAGCATCTTCCAATGCGAAGTGAGGAACCCTCGGCAGAAATTCTCGATCGCCGGAAGCTTCCTGGCGCCCACGGTAAAACCCACCAGACGCTCCACCTCGACAAGTTCGCCGAGCACCAGGCGCCAAAGTTCGGGGGCGGTTCCATATCTCGAGGCTTTGGCGGCGGATGCGGAGCTATAGAAGTTCGCGATGACCGAAGCGAGGGTGCGAACCATCGCGCGGTCGACCTCATGGCGTGCCAACCTGCGATCGAGCATGCACTCGGCGGGAAGCCTGCGCATCTTGATGACGTAGTCGACTGTCGCGCGATCGTGAGTGGATTCTTCGCCGAGCAAAAAATCAGCCCCGGCCCGGACAATCGGATGCATCCCGAGGTACACCTCGGGGGCGAGTCTGCGGTTGAGGCGGATTTCCTCGTCGCAAAGATGACGGCGCTGTTCCAGGCCGCTGCAATCGAGAAAAGAGAAGCGCACCGGCTTCTTGAGCTTGTATACGAATGCGCCCGCGAGGAAGACGTAGGAGATATGGGTCTGGATCAGCTCGACCTCGGCAGGAGGCTCCGGGTAGAACGCCGGGCGCATCATCGCCTTGACGATGGAAGGGAGCGCGCGCGCATCACGCGCCCCCGAGGGTGGGTCAAGCGCCGTCATCGCGGGCCATCATTTTTCCTGCATCGATTCGATAAAATCCACCAAGGCTGAAATTCGGGCTCGAACGCTATGTTCGGGCTGCGTTTTGTCGTCCTGGTCAATTCGATAGCGCGCGCCCCACCGTGGCATATCACCTTGAAAATGTGCCGAGATTCGATGGCGGCCATCGATCGCGTCGTAGACTTTTTGGCGTGGAAATTCACCGCCGTTGCGTTTGCTGATCTGGGTTAAGTCGGTAGAAACATATCCGCGTAGGGTTCTTTTCTCCGGCTGTGCCCCCTCGCCGTCAGCGCCGTGACACTGGGCGCAGTCGTGGAGATAATCATTGCTGACCAGAGACTGAGCGATCGCGGTACCAACCACGAAAACCGACATGAGGCCGGATACTAGTAGGGCTCGGCAATTGATCCGTCGCATCTAATCCTCGCTGTTGGGACTATCGTTACTCTATATCACTTTTGTCGGCATGCGATTGCCATGCTATCGGTCATCTTGAAGATGCATAGGTCAACAATCAACGGCATTTTCTGCGGCTCCGGCGACCGATTGCCCCTTCTGCTGCTCAAGTTGAGATGTATCGATCGGTGTCAGTGATCGGTTTGGCATGGCACGATTCGCCACTTTTGCGTTCTGGTCTCACCAGATTGGGGCCTGATTCGGGTGCGCCCTTGTTGGCAAGAGGCTTGCTCATCCC
>JBGPMZ010000015.1:0-12850 GCA_041487255.1 Binataceae bacterium (SeqCode)
CATCGAGTCCAAGAGATTACAGCTTTACAATGTGCTGAATTTTGTGCGCGTCGCCGACGCATCGTCGGCTATTCGATCGCATTGTCAAAGATGCCTACACAGTTTGTTATCACCCTGCCATCGTCAGCCCGCCGCTGATGCTGATCACCTGGCCCGTCGCATAGTCCGAGTCCGAGGAGGCGAAAAACGCCACCGCGCCCGCAAGGTCCTCGGGCTGGCCGAGGCGCCGGAACGGAATGCCCTTCGCCATCGCATCGAGGACGCCCTCGCGTCCCGCCATCGCGGTTTTCAGCAGCGCGGTCTGCGTTGGTCCCGGACAGACGACGTTGACGTTGATGCCGTAACGGGCCAACTCGCGCGCGAGGGTCTTCGAGAATCCGATGATCGCAGCCTTGCATCCCGCATAGACCGCCTCGCCGGTTGAGCCCACTCTCGCCGCGTCCGAGGAAATCGAAACGATTTTGCCGCGCTTGCGCTGCTGCATCCGGGGCGCGATCGCTTTGCAGCAGTTGAGGACGCCTCGATAGTTGATCGCGATGACCTTGTCCCAGGTCTCGGGCTTGCTCTCGAGGAACGGCTCGATAACATCCCATCCGGCATTGTTCACCAGAATGTCGATGGGGCCGAGTTCGCGCTCGACGAGCTCTGCGGCGTCGAGGGCATCCTGCAAGCGGGTGACATCGAGCTTCACCCCGATGGCATTTCCGCCGTTAGTTTTTATTTCTTGGGCGGTGCGAGTGGCGCCCTCGACGTCGATGTCGGCGACCGCGACCTTGGCGCCTTCACTCGCGAGCCGCATCGCTATCGCGCGGCCGATGCCCTGCGCCGAGCCGGTTACGATCGCCACTTTGTCCTTGAGCCTACTGATCGCTGTTTCCATCTCTTCTTTTCTGTTCCCCCTTCCCAGCAGGAGAAGGGGGCTGGCTAGGGGGTTAGGTCAGGAAACCGTCCATCCGCCATCAATGATGAATGGCGCACCGGTCGCGAATGATGAATCATCGCTCGCAAGGAACAGCGCCGTTTTCGCGATTTCCTCGGGCTTACCGATTCGGTTGAAGAACGAAGTGCGCGAGCCGCTCTGCGGGCTGCCCCCAGCTTCCTCGGTGATGCGCGCCACCATCGGCGTATCGATCGCGCCCGGGCAGATGGCATTGACGCGGATGTTGTAGCGTCCGTACTCCATCGCCGCGACTCGCGTCAGCGCCAGCACTCCAGCCTTCGATGCGCAATACGCGGCTGCGCCCTTGACCGCGACCAATCCGGCGATCGAGGCGGTGTTGATGATGGTGCCGCCGCCGTTCTTGATCATGTGCGGCAAGGCCGCCTTCATCCCAAGCCACACGCCCCGCAGGTTGATGGCGATGACGCGGTCGAAGCCTTCCTCGGTCAACTGCGCCATGAAGTTGCCTTCGCCTTCGATGCCGGCGTTGTTGTAGAGGATGTTCGGCACGCCAAAGCGCTTGATGGTTTCATCGACCATCGCGGTGGTGTCGGCGGATTTGGAAACGTCGGCGCGAAATCCGAACGCATGGCCGCCCTCGGACTTGATTTGCTTCGCGGTTGCTTCGGCCGAATCGCCGTTGACATCGATGGCGGCGATTTTCGCGCCTTCCTTGGCGAACAGCAGCGACGCGGCGCGTCCCATTCCGGAGCCGGCGCCAGTGATGATTGCGATTTTGTTTTCCAGTCTCATGGTTCTCTCCGGCGGAATTGTTTGCTCCGCAATTCCGGAAGATAGCTCATTTCCATCGAGACCGGTTAGTAATCTGCGCGCGTGGGGTAGTGTCCTGATTTGAGAAGAAGGTATTCAGTACTGTTCGCACCGCACAGAGCGCACAAAGTCTGCGACCGCGTGGTCGTTTGCAAGGCGGATTACCGGCACGCGGGCGCCATGAGCCAGCCGTGCCGCTTCAATGAGGGGCCGGTTCACTCGCTCGAAGTTCCAGATATATGCCAGCACCTTCGGCAGATCTCGGAGGCTGTGTGCCTCATCCGACCGGAAGACTCGGCTGAACGCGCGCCAAGCACAGACCAGTCTCGGCCGTTCCAGCCAGACGACCAGCTCCGCCCGTGGCAGGCGGATGTCGAAGCTTGCCAGAGCGAAGTTGCCGTCGCTGATCCAGGCGTCGCTTCCGTGTGCCTTGGTGACTAGCGCACGAAATGCAGGTACGTCGTCCTTGGTCCACTGCGGGTTCCAGATGGTGTCTAGACAAATTACCGGCAACTTTGTGTTTCGCCCGAGCCACAGCGCCAGTGCCGTCTTGCCACTTCCCGCGCAGCCCAAGATGACGATGCGCCTCATATCCCTCCGGGCGCCTCTTCGCCTCGGGCGGCCTCCACAATTGACTCTTCGACCGACACTCCCCGCCCGCCATGCTCAGGATTTCTTCTCGACCAACGCGTTCATCTCCATATGGCTGATGAGATCGGGCGCGACGAACGCACGGATCGCTGCCTGGAGCGGTTCCACTTCGCGTGCGTATCCGCCTTCGATATCAGCACTCAACGGTACGGCAAGACCTCGCGCGATTCGTCGGACAATGTCGAGCATCTCATCGCGCGAGACCGCTTCGCCGTCGGGATAGCCGAGCGAATTCGCGACCCCAGAGCTGGTGGTGGCGACCGCGCGAAAACCGGCGGCTTCGAAAATCTTCGCGCTCGCGACGTCCCACGCATTGGGTAGCACGAGAATCTTCGAGCGGTCGTGCATCTTGCGAAATGACTCTGCCTTTTGCCTTTGGGTCGCTGTATCCATGGTCAATCGTTCCTCGTTTGGGTTGCTAGAGTCTAAAACACCGCCGGAAGCGGAACGTGAAACCGTCCTAACGCGGCGGCGAGATGATGGTCAGCGCGGCTGCCGTGCCGTCGCCGTCGGCAATCGCGAGGTAGCGCCCGCGCGGCGACCAGCTCATCGCAATCGATCCGCGCGCGGGTCCGAACGCAATCAGGAAGGCGCGCTTCGGTGCGACGGAGTAAACCACGATCTTGCGCGTCGGGCCCTCGGCGGTTGGACTGAAGGTCGCGATCGCGGCAGCGTCGGCTGTGCGCGTGTAAGTCATCGTACTGGCGGCCAGCATGGTCGGCGTCGAGTTGAATCCCAACGACACGACTTCGGTATCGCTGCCGCTGGGATTGGAAAGCGCTACCTCAGCGCGGATCGGACCGTCGGGTGCGAACTGCGCGCCGCGAAATGTCAGCGCCCCGCTTCCGAGTGCCAGCACCTGGTCGTTGCCGACGAAAGCCGCCGCTCCCGACGAGATCGCAACTAGCCGACCGCTGCGGTTCGCCAGGTCGTAGCGATAGATACCGGTTCCGATCGTTCGATTGGTCTCCTGGTAGAGAAACGATTTGGAATCATGCGCCCAATCCAGAACCTTAAGCGGCGCCTGGGCGTTGAGTTGCTGACATGATTCTTTTCCGCGGTCGACGATCACCGGAAGCACAGTCGCGTCGCCAGAGCCGATCGCGACCACCCCTTGAGGTGACCAACTGAGCGGAGACAACTTGCAGTTCAGCTTCAGGTATCCGGTCGTGACGACCCCGCTGAGGGTGACGATGTAGAGTCCGCTCGAGGCTGGGGCGGCCGGCGCGTGCGTAGGATCGGGCGCGGAGGAGGCGGCCTCGCCGGATGATGGTTCATCGACGTGAGTTCGCAGAGCGACTGGGATCGTGAACTCTCCCAGCCAGCCGATGCTCACGCTCTCGAACTCACCATCGAAGCTGGATACCGGATTCGCCGCGGCTTCGGAAATCAAGTCGCGAATGACTACCTCGAGGCGCTTTTCCTTCTGATTCGCGACCGCGAGCGCCAGCGCCATTCCATCCGGACTGGCCGCGAGATCGACAATCCTGCCATCGGGCGCTCCAACACCACCGTCCTCGGCGATGACGCGCTCGGTGCGAAAACCGGTGCCGTCGTACCCCATGATGGCCGCATGTCCGTCGCGCGTACCCACGACCGCGACTTCCTTTCCGGCCTGAAGCCACATCGGCGGATACTCGGGCGACGGAACGAAGCCATCGGGCAGCGCGACCCTCGCCAGGACCTCGAGACCCGGGGTGATGTTCATCGTCGCCGTGCGAACGGTCTCGGTTGGGAGGGGAGGTGGTTGACCCTTTTGGGTCGAGCAGCTCGCGATGGCCAGGATCAGGGCCATCGCCAGTACGCGGGTTGAGAGGAAAGACCTGAGCATCGGAACCAGCTAATCTATGTGAGCATAATCGATCGTATCAATTGGTAGAATCGCGGCAGGAATCGCGGCAGGAATCGAATGACCAGATCATCGTTGAAACGCTTCTTCTCGACCCGCATCGTGCGAGTCGCGACCTTGTGTGGGATCTTCCTCGCGCTTGCCTACACCTCCTTTTACTTCGATCGCACTTCGCTCGGCATATCGTTCCTGATCGCTGGGGTCGCGATAGCGGCCGCCTTCTTCGCGTTCGTAATCAGGCCGGCGAGAATTCCGCATGATGCGGTCCTGACCATTCGATTGAGCGGGGCGCTGCCCGAGGAACCACATCGATCGTTCATCGATCAGGTTCGGGGCCGCGGGTTTCCGGCTCTCTCGCATCTGCGCTACGCGCTCGAGGAAGTTCGCCACGATGCGGCGATTCGTGCGCTGGTGGTTGAAGTTGCGGGCATCGACAACGGCCTTGCGACTGCCGAGGAACTTCACGACCTGATCCGCCGTGTGCGCGAGTCCGGCAAGCGCGTCATCGCGATTCTGGGCGGCGAATCGGCCGGGGTGCGCGACTATCTTGTGGCATCCGCGGCGAATGAAGTCATCTGTAATCCCGAGATGCTCTTTACAATGCTCGGGGTCTCGGCCGGGGGCGTCTTTCTCAAGCGCGCTTTCGAAAAGCTGCACATCCAGGTCCAGACCCTTCAATACAAAGAGTACAAGGGCGCGGCCGAGACGTTTAATCGCGAGAGCATGTCGGGTCCGTTGCGGGAGAGTCTCCAGGCCATCGTCGGTGATTGGCGCCAAGTGCTCATCGATCGCGTCGCACGCGCGCGCAAGCTTGCGCCGGACCAGGTAGCGGAACTGGTCGGTCGAGGATTCATGAGCGCCGCCGAGGCGCGCGCGGCCGGCTTGGTTGATCGCGAGGGTTACCTCGAAGACATTCGCGCGGAATTCGATCCCGAGGGTAAGAACAAGAAGTTCATCGGCCTCGCGCGCTACTTGCGCCATGCGACCTACGTCAACGAAGGTGGCGACCGTCATCGCATTGCGGTGGTATGCGGCGTGGGGCCGGTGGTCTCGGGGGATCCTTCAATGGCGGGGGATTTTATCAGTCCATCAACTACAGGAGTACAAATCGAGCGCGCCTCCCGCGACGAGGACGTCGCAGCCATCGTGTTCAGAATCAATTCTCCCGGCGGTTCGGCGGTCGGCTCCGACCTGGTGTGGCGCGCGGTCCGCGCGGCGCAGAAAAGAGGAAAGCCGGTAGTGGTATCGATGGGCGACGTTGCCGGGTCGGGCGGTTACTATGTCGCGGCATGCGCCGATGCGATTGTTGCGCAGGCCTCGACGATTACCGGCTCAATTGGGGTCGTGCATGCAAAGTTCGACGTCTCATCGCTGATGAATCAATTGGGCGTCAACATCGAGCGCGCCAAGAGCCATCCGGTGAGCGACGCGTTGTCGCCCACTCGGGCGATGACCGAAGCCGAATTGCGCCAGCTCGACGGCGTAATCGGCCACCTGTACGGGAATTTCACCGGCAAGGTCGCCGAGGGGCGCAAACTCGATGCTGAAGCGACCGAGAATCTAGCGCGCGGCCGGGTCTGGAGCGGGACCGCTGCGAAAGCAAACGGTCTCATCGACGAGGTTGGCGGGATGGCGCGAGCGGTCGAGATCGCGCGCGAAAAGGCGGGAATCCCGGCGGGCGAGGCGCACGAGATTGTGTCTTACAGCCAGGCGCGTTTCATTAACGCCTTGAGGTTGTCGATGAACGCCGGCGAGTCGGAAGCGCTTGCATCGATTGCCGCGAAGCTCATCGGAATGCCGTCG
The DNA here is from genome assembly GCA_041487255.1 of Binataceae bacterium (SeqCode). Lineage (GTDB taxonomy): Bacteria > Desulfobacterota > Binatia > Binatales > Binataceae > DATGKG01. Next base: position 6,015 of record JBGPMZ010000015.1, read on the forward strand.
CGATGGATGCCGGCGCTGACACATCTGCTGTTGCGCGGCGGTGTCATGATGCTCGGCCCGTTCATCGAGTTCTGAGCGTCGCCGCCGCGGGCGTCTCGATCGAGATCCTTCGCGACTAGCGTCGCTCAAGATGACGACTCGGCGGCGCCGAGCGGTCACATCGGAGAGCGCTGTAGCTCCTCGCGAATCGAGTACATCTTTTGGCGCGCCTCCGCGACGTAAGTATCGAGGTTGCGCCGATGGTTGGCGAAGATGCCGTCGGGCGCGCCGTTGAAAACGATCAGCGGCTTCAGCGCCGCGGCCTTGTGAAGAGCCTCAGTGGCCTCATCGATCAGCGTTACCAGGATCGGATCTTCCTTGATCTGCCCGGCGTACTCACGACGAATCGCGAGCATCATGTGGTACATCACATGCGTGTATCCCTGCGCATGATAGAAAAGATTGTCGCAATCCCAGGTGTGAATCTGCTGACCGCCGTAGGTGCTGGTCTGGTACAGCTTCGCGTGCGCGTCGCCGAGCAGATCGGTCCAGGTTTGCATCAGCCGAATCATTTCGACGCTGCGCTGATTGAGTTCGCGCGAGGTTTGCGGATTCGCGTGCAGACCCGCGACGTAGGCGCGCAAATGCTCAACGCCATCTCCGTACTTGGTTTCGGGTGCCGGTAGAACCCACCGCTCGGCATCGTTGCGAAAATCAGTATCGGCGATGACGAGGTTTGGATCGTATTCGTTGGAGGAGACCTTGGTCAGGTGATCCTTGAACACGCGCATCGTTTCGCGCGCCGCCATGATGATGCCGATCTGTCGATTGGCGTTGTTGTCGGCCATCACCTTGGGTCCCCATAGAGCAAAATCATTGGGACGCCATCCGAAGGTGGAGTGAAGTTCGTGGTCCACGATCTGGGCGAGCGTCGAGGCGAAAATCTCGCCCGGCTTGAAGGGCTGATTCGGCGGAAAGTGCGCGTCGATATCGTAGCCGAGGTTGTTGTGACGCTTCTGCCCAAAGTGAAGCAGCAGCACACTGCCGATCCAGCCGCCGAGAAGAGCGGCTATGATTACGATTATCGAGATCCTGGTTTTGCGCGACATCGAGGTCATTGTGCACCGCGCGCGGGCCGAGCGAAACGCCGTCGACGGGCTGCACCTTGTTATCGGCTAGAAGCTCTCGGGCCATTCTCGCGCGGCGTGCAAGACCCCGAGGATTTCAACGACTTCGCCACGGACCCGATAGGGCACCATGCAGGGAGTTCGAGGAACTATCAGCTCGCGAGTATCTGGAATGCGGCCGGCGCGCCCGAGGCTGGGGAACCCGGTCAAACGATCGACACGCGAAAAAACCGATTCCAGGAAACGGAGAGCACGTTCAGGGCTATCGGCAGATATGAATTCAGAAGCGTCGTCCAAATCCTCGAGCGCGGCGCGAAGCCGGCTAACGCGCACGCTTCCGCCACTTTCTTAAAAGTGCCTGGACCTCTTGTTCCGTCGCGAAATTTCCCGCGTCGGCCTCCTTGGCAAGCTTCTTCAGCCGCGCCCTGGTCTTCGTGTCGACTCGAATGGTCATTACGTCAGACATGCTATGTACTATCTTGTATACATCAGGTTTACAGCAAGAAGGCGGCGTTGCACGGCTTCAGAACCTGCTGAGCAGGCGGGATGCGAGATTCGCTTTCTTCGCCGCGATGTCCGAGGACGCTAGAAGCGCAACTGTTGTGGTTGGTTGTCCTTCGACGATCACCTCGGCGCTGCCGATTTTCTGGCCGGCTTTTATCGGCGCCGAGACGGTAGAAGGCACAAAGTAGTTTACTTTGAATGCGGCTTTGTCATCGCCGCGTTTCATGAAAACCGCAGCGTCATCGCCCCACACTGGCACCAGCTTGGAGGCCGAGCCATCCGTGACCGCGACGCTCACCCTCGACGCGCTGCCCTTTTTCGCGATCGCCTTCATCTGGTAGTGGGCGAAACCCACCGACAGCATTTCCCCGGCGGATCGAAAATTCTCGCCTTTGCGCGGCGAGCCCAGCACCACCGCGATCAGCCGCATTCCGCCGCGATGCGCGGTCGCGACCACATTGAAGCCCGCTTTGTAGTAGAAGCCGGTCTTGATCCCGTCGCAGCCGTTGTAGTTGAACACCAGGTGGTTGCTGTTGCGCAGTTCGAGGGTGTTGGCGCGAAACGGCGCGGTCGTGATTGCGGACCATTGCAGGATCTGCGGATGCCTCACGAGTGCGCGCGCCAGGAGCGCCTGGTCGTAGGCGCTCGCGACGTCCGCCTGTTGCCCGGCCGCCGGCGGCAGCCCATGCACGGAGTAATAGTGGGTATCTTTCATGCCGAGCTTTGCGGCTTCGGCGTTCATCATCGGAACGAAGGCTTCGGTAGAACCGGCGAGATATTCCGCCATCGCGACCGATGAGTCATTCGCAGAATGCACCACGATCGCTTTCATCGTGTCATCAAGCGAGAACGTTTCGCCGGGTTTCAGGTAGACCTGCGAGCCGCCCATTTTGGCGGCCTTCTCCGAGGTTGGAATCTGGTCGGTGAGCTTGAGGCTGCCGTCGTCTAGTTTCTCAGCGACGATTTCCATCAGCATCATTTTCGCCAGCGATGCGGTCGGCCACGGCTGATGCTCATTCTTCGCGAACACGACGGCACCGCTATTCGGCTCGATGACGCAGGCTTCCTGATACGGACCCTTGAGCGTTTCAGTTGAGCCGGCCTCCGCCGCCTCTTCGGAAGCTTCGGCTTTGACCGCAGCCCTGGCGTGACGATGACGCGCGGCAAGCGCCGGTAAAGGTCCGAGCGTGATTGCGCATACGAGTGCGAATGCTCCGATGCTACGGAGCGCGAGACCCCTGAAAATGTTCATCGAGAATCCTCCGACCCATCTTCAACATCATCCACGCCGCCCAGCAGGAGGTTACGAGGTGAGCGTTGATATCATTACTCAGAAGCGGTCGGCGGTCCAGAAGAGCGAGCGAGGGTCGCCGAAGGTCGCGAACACATGGCTGGCCGCAGCATCCGGAGCCATCGCGAGCCGATCGGCTAGCTTGAGGGGCAGGTTGATGCGCCACATGTAGAAGTTGTCCGGGTGACGCGCCACCGGACATCCCGCATCCGTCAGCGCGTGCTCGAGGTCGGGATCGTGCGCGGTATGCGTAACCAAAATCGCGTTGCCCGATGGCTTTCGGCCTGACAGGAGCTGCGCACCGCGATGGTCTCCGCGCATCGCATAAGTACTCTTGCCGCTGGCCGCCATCTCGCCCATATGCCGAAACAAAGCCAACATCGCCGCGCGATGCTGTGGTGCGTAGCCGTATTCCATCACCATTGCGATGCCATGGAAGCGGGTCGCGCGTGCGTATGCGGCGATCTTTGAATCGGCCCGCGCAATCGTAAAATACTCCTCGCATCCGCCGACCGGGTCGGCCGGCATGTTGCCCGCGAATTGCAGATTGGCGCGCCATTCAGCTTCGTTGCGAAGAGCGGTCACGGCGACGCGGCCGCTGTACTCACGATGAAGCCGCATCACCTCGTCCAGATCACGCTCGACCTCGAAGGCATCGACGGCGAATTTCTCCGTGCGCAACCCGGGAGCATTCGCAAGCACGCTGAAGTTGCGCATCAGCTCCTTCCATCCGAACTGGTTGTAGAAGCTCAGGCGCTCCGCGAATAGCAGCGAGACCTCGAAGCCCTCGCGTTCCATGGTGGTGACCGCGAGGTTCATCAGTCCCGAGGCGACGCGCTTATGACGACAATCCTTACGGGTAAAGACCGAGCCGATGCCACCCATCGGGACGGCCTTACCATCGAGGTTGATCCTGCGATTGAAAATCTGGACCGTCGAAACGATGCGGCCGCTATCCAGCGCGACCAGGCAGAGTTCGTCGCGGAAGGTCGGATCGATCTGATTGTAGCGCGCGAAAAACTCGCGGTCGTTGTACCACAGCGCGAGCAGGTCGAGGACTTCGTCGCGCTCGGAGCGCTGCGCCGCCCGGAACTCCATCTCACTGAATCTGATAGGTGAGCGTGGTCGGATGACCCTCGCGCAGGACCTGGATGGTGATCTGGCTGGCGTTGCGCAGCCCGTTCATCATCTGCATCGCCTGGCCGGCCTCGGTGATCATCTGCCCGTTGACGCTGCGCAGCACGTCGCCTTCCTGGAGCCCCATTTCATCGAAGACCGAGCCCGGCTCGATCTCCGAGAGCGCGAAGCCGTTGGCTTTTCCATTTTGCGTATTTGGAATCGCACGCATCTGGGTCAGAAGCTGGTTCATATTGCCGATGCTGTGATCGACCGTCGAGCGCGGAATCTTGTAGCGATTGTCGCCGAGGTCTTCCACGTTGGGGTCGTAGGTCTCGTCATCGGAATTGTCCGCCGTCGCATTGGGGGTGTCGTCCACCGCAGGAGCTTCGAGCGGATGCGCAGCTTGAACCGGTCCGGGCAATTCATTCTTCGGCAGATTGAGCGCGACCCGCTTGCCGTTGTGGTCGATGAACACTTTGTCCTTGTCCACCTCCACCAGCTTGCCGGCATTGGGAACCGTTTCGCCGAGCCGATAGAGGTTCTGCTGTCCAATGCGGTCGGAGATTATCGCGTACGGTGGTCTTCCCGCGCTGGCCGTCGATACGCCGATCAGATCGAGATGGAGGTCGATTTTCTCCGCCACCTCGACATGCGGCTGGGGTGGCGGCGCGATATTGAAAATGTCGCGATTGACGATCTCCTGGTACGCGACGCGTGGGCGATGCGCGACGCCGTCATCGGCGGGCCGCGGCGCCTCGCGCGGGATCGGAACGCCGGCGGGCGTCAATCGCATCGCGACCAGGTCATTCACCGAGAGCGCGGCGAAATACGCCAGAACCGCGATGAGCAGGAAATTCAACGCCACGATGTGGCGCTGGGTCAGCCTAATCTCCATCTAGGGCCAAGCCTCGGCCTCGTATGAAGTTCCTGCCACCAGCCGTTTGACGTCGTAGTTCCAGCGCCCCTTCCAATTGTTGATGGTGAGCGCGGCCTGCGAGTAACCGCTGCGAACCTGATCCATCAGACGCCACAGGTAGATCGTCTCATCCTCGCCGCGCTCATTCAATGCTCTCTGGCGTTGCAACCCGGTGCTCGCGATGTTGAGCAGCTCGATCGAAAGGTCTTTCAGCGTCGCCTTGCCGGCCCGAGCTTCGAGCCCGGCCTTGTGCGAGGCGTGGTTGAGTTCGAGGCGTTCCGTGAAGCTCCATCGCTTCACCAGGTCCCATGCGCCATCGATGCAGTCGTCAGTGTAGAGGATGCCCTTGAGCATCGCGGGCAGTGCCAGCATGAGCGCGGGCGGCTGACTGTCGGCGGTGCGGCTCTCGATGTACTTCTTGAGGCGCACCTCGGTGAAAATCGTCGTGAGATGATCGCCCCAGTCCTCGATGGTCGCGCGTTCTTTGCCGAATCCGCGCTGCATGTATTGGCGGAACGTGATGCCCGGTGACCGGGTCAAATCGACGTATTTATGATCCCGAATGATGAAGTACATCGGCACGTCGAGCGCGTAATCGGTGTAGTCCTCGAAACCCGCGCGCTCGTTGAATGCGAATTCGAGCATGCCGCATCTATCCGCATCGGTGTCGGTCCAGATGTGGCCGCGGAAGCTCTGATGGCTGTTGAGCCCGCCGTCAGCCAGTGGAGAATTGGCGAACATCGCATAAAGCAGCGGCACCACTCCCATCGCGACACGAAACTTGCGCATCGCGTCCGCCTCGCTCGAATAGTCGAGGTTGGCCTGCACGCCTGCGGTCTGTTTCATCATGCGCTGGCCGAGGCGTCCCTTGCGCGCCATATACGGATACATGATGTGGTAGCGATGCTTCGGCAGCAGCTCGATCTCGTCGATGCGGCTGACCGGCGTCATCCCGAGTCCGACCAGCACCGCATCGTGGGAATGGCCGACGTCGACTAGTTCCGCGACATGCTGGGAGAATTCGCGATGCGCGCAGTGGATGGTTTCGCACTGCTCGCCGGAAAGCTCGATCTGCGCGCCGGGCTCGATGGTGACGCGAGCCGGTCCGCGGCTGAGCGCGAGAAGGTGTCCATTCTCTTCGTCCTCGGGCTCCCAGCCGAAGCGATCGATGAGCTCGCGCATCATCGTCTCGACCCCGTCGGGCTCGGAGTAGGGCACGGCTTTGCCGGTCGCGGCATCAACCGCGATTTTCTCGTACTCGGTGCCGACCCGCCATCGCTCCCGTGGCTTAGCACCGCTTTCGAAGTACCGGATCAGGTCCTCTTTGGTGTCTACAGTTCCGCTCATCGCAAGTTCGACTCCTCAAAAGGGCGCCCGTCCGCCAAGCGGCCTATAATTGCCCGATCTATAGACGCAGGCAAGCGACGGAAGAAGTCTCAGCTTTGCGACAAAAGCTGCCGCGTAAATCATGCATCCCGTCTGGTGCAAGTTTTACCAGTCGTAATTTGGCCGATGTGCTGAAACTGCAAGCGTCGACCATCGTCCAATTTTGATGAGCCAATCTATCGGCAACGGATTTGCTTGCTTGGCATGTCGAATCTCTTGAGTCCGAGAGGCTGGTTCCTTCGGCGGTGGGTTGTGAAATCGCACTTCATAATTTCCACACGCGCGCGCCGATCATCCCCCAATAGGCTAGATACCACGCAAAACCGAAGCACGAGAGCGCGACCAGTACGGAGTGAATTCGTGCCGCCCGGTTCATCTCGAATCGGAAGGAACCCAACGCAAGGATCAGGCTAACGATCGATAGGATCGCGAATGTGATGGAGGCGAGGAAGGCCCACGCCGTCAGTGCATCGAGTCTCGCGAGTTCGATCGTGGGCGCGTTCGATATCGGATA
>JBGPMZ010000016.1:0-12690 GCA_041487255.1 Binataceae bacterium (SeqCode)
GGAGAAACGGACGACCGGAGTTCCCTCCAGTCCGGCGATGAGCAACTCGACCTCTTTTTCCGCCGATACGCCGGGCAGAACCAGTTCCGCCATCACATCGGTACAACGTATGTAGCGGTTGAGCGCGCGACAATTCTCGGATTTGCCACTGTGACCGTCGGGCATGTTGAAATCGAAAACCTTCCCCAAAGCCTAAGGAAGAAGCTGCCCGACTATCCGCTCCCGATTCTCAGGCTCGCTCGGTTGGCCGTCGACCGAAACGCTCAGGGAAAGGGGGTCGGGGAACGCCTTATGCGCACCGTGTTCTCGGTCGCGATTGAACTTCGCGAAAAGCTGGGCTGTATCGGTGTTGTCGTCGACGCGAAGCCCGGAGCCGAGAACTATTACACCCGTTACGGCTTCATCGAACTCGAAGTCGTGGAGGGAGTGCTCGAGGAACGCCCAACACCTAAACCTATGTTTTTGCCCCTTTCCGCCGTCGTCCAGGCGCTCCGCACCACTCAACTGAGAAAACCCAATTAGCCGAAACTCTTCATGAAGATCACGGCAAGGGGCCGGCCACAACTATCAAGCGAGCAACAGTTATCGAAGATCCGATCGCGTCTCCACCGCTTTCGCAGAATTCGCCGACGGGGAAACGAGGATGATGATCGCGGAAGATAAACCCTGACTTGGAGACTGCGGAGGCCGCCCTGCCACCGCGAGGTGGGGGAATCGTTTGAGAAAAGCGTACGCACCGGCCCTCTTTGCAACTTGTATCTTGTTAACAAATCTGATGAAGTTTCTTGGTCTCCTGTAGCTGTTGGACTATAAGAACCCTCGATCGAAGCCCCGTCCGGCATAGTCGTTTCACGAAGATTGCGGTCCCCGCGCGATGCATTTGCGGGTTGCGAAAGGTCTCGGAAGAAGATGGCTCAAAGAGCGCTAAACGTCTTGTTCGTATGCGAGAAGAACTCGATCCGAAGCATCATGGCTCAGGCGCTGCTCGATCGATTCGGCGACGGCCGCTTCAGGGCGTTCAGCGCCGACCTTGAGCCGGCGGCCGACGTAGATCCGTTGACTGTCGAAATGCTCAAGGCGAGCGGCCTCGCGACCGCCAACTTGAAGCCCCATAACTTGAATGAGTTCACCGCGCCCGACGCGCCAAAGATGGACTTCGTCATTAGCATCGGAAACGGCGTCGCGGCGGCGCTGAGAGGGTTACCAGGGAGTCCGATGCTGGCTAAGTGGGGTATCAGTGACCCGATCGCGGGATTTGGCGATGCGGTCGCGCCGAGATTGGCCTTTCGGCGCGCGTTTCGCGAATTGGAAAATCGCATCCGGCTCTTCGTGTTGGTGAGACACGGTCGTGAGGCCGAACGGAACCTCGAGGCTCGGGAACAAGCTCAAAGCGCATAGCTTCACGATTTTGCATCGGTGTCCCTGCGTGAAGCATATCAATTGCGTCGGAATGGGACGCAAAGTTCCTTCAAATTCGCAACCTGACAGGCACGTAGCCTCGCAATTCGCATAACGCCAACCAATCCAAACCGCACGACCGCAAAAAGCCTAGCATTTCGGTTCGTCCTACGATGGCACTGGCCTTGCTCACTATCGACAAGGCTGTTGTTCAAGGAGGAATAGGGCAATGCAGGCGACATCGGCGATCAATTCTACCAACGCACAATATATCAACTATCAGAACGAACCGACGGCCAGCGTCCGCGCGCTTCAGAACGCCGTTCTAAGTGAGCTTCCTGGCGTAGCGTTTGCGGTCCTCACCCTCGTGTATGTGGTGACCGCCCTGGTTCGACTCTAACCGGATCACGAAAGGAGAGATGACACATGCCGACCATGGCTTTAGTTGCCGGCATTGCGGTGGCCCTGATTATCGCGGGGACGCGAGTCCTTCCGCGCAAGAATTAGAGGCGCAAGGCAGATGAATTGTTACGAAACCATTAAATGGTGCGCGACGCGGCGCCCCTGCTGCGATTCACCATCGACGATCGTTGATGCCGCGACCTGCGCGGCTTGCGCACCAATACCTCCCCTCTCCGGTCTCGCCAAATAATCATATCGCCGGGCATCGCCCCGGTTCGATCCGCCATCCTCTTATGGTCCGCCGCCGCTGTCACTTGAACGTGTAGTGCACTTTCGTCAGTTGCTCTGACACGTCCCACAGCTTCGAGGCGATCGCTGGATCTCTCGCGCCGGCACTGGTTTTGACTTTGGTTGGATGGCCCCACATCTCGGCGATACCGTCGGGGCCGATGTAGTCGCCGCCGCGAACCTCGGTCGAAGTGGCCGCGTAGAGCGTCGGCAATGCGCCCATCGCTGCGCTCTGCGCGAACATTCCATTCATGGTGCCCCAGAGTGATTCCATCGCCGATGATCCCTGCATTCGCGGACCGGCGCTCTGCAGATTGGTCGCCGCATACCCGGGATGACATCCGAACGCGAGCAGCTTCGCGCCGGCCGCATCGGCGCGGCGTTGCAATTCGAAGGTGAACAACAAGTTCGCCAACTTGCTCTGCCCGTACGCGAACCACTTGTAGTAGCCGCGTTCCCATTGGAGATCGTCGAAGCGGATGCGCCCCATCCGATGCGCACCGCTGCTCACGTTGACCACCCGCGCGCCATCGGCGGCGAGGAGCACCTCGAGCAACCATCCGGTGAGCGCGAAATGACCGAGGTGGTTGGTCCCGAACTGCATCTCGAAGCCATCGACGGTCTTGCGATACGGCAGCGCCATGACGCCCGCGTTGTTAACCAGCGCGTCGAGACGGCGATGCGATTTGTGAAACGCCTCGGCGAAGCTGCGAATCGATGCGAGGCTTGAGAGGTCGAGTTCCATCACCTCGACCGGCGCGTCCGGGTTCGATGCGACGATTTGCGCTGCCGCCGCATTGGCTTTGTCGAGGCTGCGGCACGCAAGAATCGTGTGCGCTTTTTTGCGCGCGAATTGAAGCGCCGCCTCATAACCGATTCCGCTATTGCCGCCGGTAACGATGACGGTTTTTCCCGAGAGGTCCGGCATTTCATCGGCGGTCCATGCTTTGGCGTTAGCCATCGCGAGGTTCTCCTGTGGGCGACTACGTGCGTGTAAAATACCCGACCGTATCGGTCATCCGCGAGGGAGCTTTGCCATTTTTCCCGCCTCGCGATAACTCTGACTTCGATTCATTCGGTACAGGGGGGACAAGATGACGAAGCAGCCTCCATTTAGATTTGGAATTCTTGGCGCCGCGAAGATCGCGCCCAATGCCCTCACGCTCGCCGCCCAGCAGGTGCCCGAGGTCGAGGTCTGCGCGGTTGCCGCGCGCGATCCGGCGCGAGCGCGCGAGTTCGCCAAGGCCAATGGCATCCCGCGCGTGCTCCGAAACTATTATGAAGATGTGATCGCGGACCCCGAAATCGACGTCGTCTATAATCCGCTGCCGAACTCGTTGCATTGCGAATGGAGCATCCGTGCGATGCGCGCCGGCAAGCAGGTGTTTTGCGAGAAGCCGATCGCGTCCAACGCGGCCGAGGCGGAGCGGATGGCACAAGTCGCGAACCAGACCGGCATGCTACTCGTTGAAGCGTTTCACTACCGCTATCATCCGCTCGCCGATCGGGTGCGCGAGCTGATTCGCAGCGGCGCTATCGGCAAGCTCACTCATGTGGAGGGCAGCTTTTCGGTTCCGATCCCGCCCGACAACATTCGCTTCGATTGGAGTTTGGCCGGCGGCGCGACGATGGACCTCGGATGCTATCCGTTGCACATGATTCGGTACTTCTCGGGCATGACCCCACGCGTGATTGCTGCGAAGGCTCAGGTGGGGCCGCGTAACGTTGACGTCGCAATGGAGGCCGATCTGGAACTCGCGCCCGGCGTAACCGCGCGGATGACGTGCTCGATGGCGGCGGACGCGCAACTAGGGGCAACCTTCGTCGCGCGCGGCGATCGCGGCGAGCTCAAGGTCATCAATCCGGTGGGACCTCATTGGGGGCATCAGCTCACGCTCACCACTCCTGATGGAACCACGAACGAAACCGTGCCGGGCGACACGACGTACGCGCATCAACTGCGCGCACTGGTCGCGGCGCTGCGCGGCGATCGGAGCGCGTTTCCGACGAACGCTAACGACGGCGTCATTGGCATGCGCATCATCGACGAGGTCTACCGCGCGGCTGGCTTGCCTCCTCGCGCGACCTAACTTTGTCGATCGTGATGCGTGCCTGCACGCGGCGGCGAGCGTAAAATTGACCGGTGCAGCGGAATCCATTTCCATGGTTCCCGTGGTGGCCGCAGATCGAGGAAACCCACTATCTGCCGATCATCGTAGTCGGTGTACTCGTCGCAGCCGCAGTCGCCTATTTGGTTTTTTAGCCGAGTCGGGTCGAAATCATCGTTGAAACCGCATCTGTCAATTACTGCGGTGATTGGGTGCATCGCGATCGTGGCGGCGTCAACTCGCGGCTTGGCAATCGCGTGCTCGGACCCCATCGATGCTCCAGCCGAGGTGCAGGTCGGCGATCGTTTGTTTCGCGAGACCCGCTTCGCGCAGTTCTTCTTCAACTTCATTCAGACGCCGAATCGCGAGGTGAACACCAGGCTCAAGCCCGGCGATCCGGTGATGAACAACGAGCAGAACGCCGCCGGCAAGCCATTGCGCGATCCGTTTCGCAATCAAAGCATGAACTGCCGCAACTGCCATCTCGGCGACGACCTGCTCCACGTGTCGCGACTGCAAGGGCGGACCTATTGCGATTTTGCGCGGCGCAGCCCGATCCCCGCACGCTCCGATGGCCTGGCGACCGCGCCGCGTAATGCGCCGTTGCTGGTGAGCGTCAGCACACCGCGCGAGGTTCCGACGCTGCTGCACTTCGACGGCGAGTTCGCGAGTATCGAGGACCTCACCATCGCGACCATGACCGGGCGCAACCTCGGGTGGCTTCCAAGCGAGTTCGCCCAGGCCCGCGCGCACATCGTTAGCGTTATCAAAAATGACAACGGCAAGAACGCGCTCGCGAGGCGCTACGGATGCGGCGGATTTCCCTACCGCGTGGTGTTCAGGGGAACCGACCCGCGCCTGCCGAAGCGGCTGGTGCTTCCGCCGCAATACCGCATCGATGTGGCTGCGGCGACCGACGACGAAATCCTGCAAGCGGTCGGTAAACTTATCCATGCCTACATGGATTCGATTGCATTCAACCTCGACGAGCCGCCTTCACCCTACGATGTGTTCCTCACCAAAAATGGCCTGCCGACTGCGCCCGATGCGGGCGAAGCGAGTCTCGCATATGCACAACGCCTGCTCGCGCTCATCAATCAGCTGAGCAGTCCGAATTTCGTGACGCCGAAAGATGGACCCTACAAACTCCACAAACAGAAGTTTCAGTTCGGCGCGAGCGAGCTGCAGGGACTCAAGATTTTCTTCACACAACCGACTGGACCAGCCTCAAGCGGTGCAGGGAGCTGCGTCGTTTGTCATGCGCCGCCGGCCTTCACCGACAACATTTTTCACAACACTGGAGTGACGCAGCTGGAATATGATGCGGCTCACGGCGCGGGCCAGTTCGCATTGCTTACGATTCCCGGCCGGAGCGAGCGCGATGCTAACTTCGATGCGTTTCTACCACCGACACCGACTCATCCGAATGCGAGCGCGAGGTTCCGCTCGCCTGCTTCATCGGAGCAGCCTGGCTTCACCGATCTCGGCGTATGGAACATCTTCTCGAATCCGGATATTCCGAATCCACAAAGCGCGCTGACTCAAATCCTATGCGCGGAGTTCAACCTGAGCGGCGGCAACTGCGCGCCCGATGCGGTACTTCCTAAGGCCATCGCGTTTTTCAAAACCCCGTCGCTGCGCGATCCCGGCCAGTCCAATCCATACATGCACAACGGATCACTCGGTACGATCGGAGAGGTGCTGACGTTTTACGGCACGGTCTCGGACATGGCGCGCGCGGCGAAGCTTCGCAACGCCTCGCCCGAGCTATCGAACGTCTTCATCGATGCGAACGATGTGGTCGCGCTGACCGCGTTCCTCAATTCGCTCAACCAGGACTATCGCTAGAACTCAGCGGCCGACGAAGCGCCCGGGCCTCCGCTCGGCGACGGCCTTCACCCCTTCGCGATGGTCCTCGGTCTTCATCAGGCGCGATTGCTCGACGAACTCGATGTCGGTCTGCGCCTTTACGGCCTCGGCGAGCCCTTGCCGAATCGTTGCGCGCGTCGAGACTACCGCGAGCGGCGCATTCTCCGCGATCTCCGCCGCGAGCGCAGTCGCCGCTTCGCGCAATTTGTTCGGCTCGACGAGCACATCGGCGAGGCCCCATGCAACCGCCTCCTCGCCAGTGATGCGCCGCCCGGTGAGGAACATCAGGTTGGCTTTCTGATGACCGATGAGACGCGGCAGCGTGTGCGTCAATCCAAATCCCGGATGAAATCCGATCTTCACGAAATTCGCGGCGAAACGAGCCTCGGGCGACGCCACGCGAAAATCCGCGACCAGCGCGAGTCCGAAGCCGCCGCCGATCGCGGGCCCCTGCACCGCCGCGATAATCGGTTTCTTGCAACTGAAAAGCCGCACCGCCTCGGAGTAGAGGGGATTTCCACCGGCTTGCCCGGGCTCCGCGCCGGTCGGTTGACGATTGGCGAAGTTAGCCCCGGCGCAGAACGATTTGCCCTCCGCCGAGAGCACCGAGGCGCGACAGTCGGTATCTTTATCGAGGGAGTCGAAGGCACTCACCAGATCCTTGATGAGTTGAACGTCGAAGAAATTGTGCGGCGGGCGATGAATCTCGACTTGCGCCACGTTGCCATTCATCGCGACCGTCACGTCGCCGTATTTTGCTTCTGTCATCAAAATCCTCCTCGCGTGCGCGCCCATCATTACAATGAAAACCGCTGCGGTCGAGTCCGCGAGCATGTATGTTGATCGCGCCTCAGTCGCATGCCAGACGTAGCAAGACACCACCAATGAGACGCGATGAGTAGCGCCGAGCGTGCACCGATTCTCGAGGCGATCGAGATCTCGAAAGCCTATGGCGCGCGCCTCGCACTCGATGCCGTAAGCCTCGCGGTGAGGCCCGGCGAGATCGCGGGTTTGCTCGGCCCCAACGGCGCCGGCAAGACCACCACGCTTTCGATTCTCTCGACGCTGATGCGGCCCGATCGCGGCCGCGTGCTCATCGATGGCAAGCCGCCGTCCTCCGATCCGCGCCGACTGGGCCGCATGCTGGGGCTGGTGCCGCAGTCCCTCGCGCTCTATCCAACCTTGAGCGCCGCGCAGAACGTATGGCACTTCGCTCGGATGCAGGGACTCTCGAGTGCCGAGGCAACCGAGGCCTGCGCGCGCGTACTCGACGAGGTGGGACTTAGCGAGCGCTCCGGCGACCCGATGCATTCGTTCTCGGGCGGAATGAAACGCCGCCTCAACCTCGCGTGCGGAATCGTTCATCGCCCCGCCGCGCTGATGCTCGATGAGCCCACCGTCGGCGTCGACCTGCAGTCGCGCGAACAGATATTGACTCTGGTGCGCCGCTGCGCCGACGCTGGTGCGGCGGTGATTTACAGCACCCATTACATGGAGGAGGCCGAGCGCATTTGCGATCGCGTGCTGCTCATCGATCGCGGCAAGTTGGTCGCCGACGGCTCCGTCGAAAAACTGGTCGCGCTCGGCGGCGGACGCCCGCGCCTTGAGTTGACCTATCGCGGCAACCTTCCCGAGCGATGGATCGACAACCTCGCCGATGTTCATGAGATCGCGCAGTCAGGCGGCGAAGGACGCCTTGCGCTCGAGATGAACAGCCTCGCACAGGTGACCGATGTACTGCAGCAGTTGCGCGCATCGAAAATTAGCGTACTCGATTTCAGCATCCACAGCCCTAACCTCGCCGACGCGTTCATCGCGTTGACCGGCCGCAGCTTGCGCGACAACGTCTAGTTGGGTCCGGCGATGCTGCGCGCGATTTGGTTGACGATCCAAAATGAAGCGCGGCTGCTGATCAAGGATCCGATCGTTCTGTTCATGCTGCTGTTCGCGCCGGTGGTCATCATCACGGTCGCGGGCTACTCGTTGGGCGCCTTGTATGGCGGGGTCGGTAGCACTTTCCGGCTTCCGGTAGTGAATCATGACCAAGGGGAAGTAGCTGACGGCATCATCGAGGCGCTGCGCAACCAGCCTTCGATCAGCGTCGAGTTGCTCGAGGATTCCGAAGAGGCGCGCCGCCTGGTGAGCCATCGCGACCGCACTCCAGTGGCGATCGAGATTCCCGTCGGCACCACCGAGGCGGTCGCGGCGGGACGCGATCCGCATCTCATTCTGTTCGTCGATCCGGTCAGACGCATCGAGGTCGATGCGCTGGAACTTCGCATCAACGAATTGTGCCGCAAGGTGAACGAGAAGGCGCGCGCGACGGCGCAGAAGCGCGTAACGCAGGCTGATAGGGGATTGCACGCGAGCCTCACTCGTCTCGCCGACGAGATCGCGAGTGAGCAGCAGCACTTCCACACCGATGCAACGAAGGCCCAATCCGCGATCGAGGCATCGATTCGCGCGCAAATCGCGGCCGCGCTGAAACAGACCAGCGAGGAGGCTGCCGCGACGATTAGGGCTCGCGAGAACCATGCGTGGTCGGAGGTGCATCGACAGCTCGCTGAACGCGAGGCGATCCTGCGCAAGATTCAGGACTACCTCGCGCAGTTGCAAGCAAGTCAACGCGCGTTCGAGAATTGGCTTGCGAAGTTGAAGACTCTCGCGGGCAGCCACGCATCGGATATCCCGGCGCCTCCGTCGTTTCCCGCGCCGCCTGCCGACGCGGACCTCGCCACCCTGACCAGGCCCATCGAGCCGCCGAAACTCGACGCCGCTTTTCCGTCGCCTTGGGCGGGCGCGTTCGCGATCAAAATTCCGAAACCGCCATCGATGCGCAAGGTTGATCTCGCCTCCGAGATCGATCGCCTCAGGTCCACGCCGGCGCTAACGCTGCCCGGCGATCTCGGCTTCGTCGAGCGCCCCGCTAGCGAAGGGACGCCAACCACTGTCAACGCCTTCGACCAGTACGTGCCGGGCTTCGGCATCACCTTCCTGCTGATCGGCATGATGCTCGGCATCGCGCTGACGCTGTTCGACGAGCGTGATTGGGGCACCCTGCGGCGGCTGCGGGTCAGCGGCGCACCACTCACCGGCCTGCTAATCGGAAAACTCATTGCGCGCTCCTTCGTCGGCATCGTGCAGATGGTGTTGCTGTTCGCGGTCGGATGGGCGCTGTTCGGAATCGCGCTCGGCCGCTACCCGCTCGCGTTGCTGATACCCACGGTCGGGATCTCATTCGCCTCGGCGGCGCTCGGCCTCGTCATCGCATCGATCTCGCGCGCGCATGACTCGGTGATGCCGTTCGGCGTCACTTTGAGCATGGCGATCGCGGCAATCGGCGGATGCTGGTGGCCACTGGACTTCGAGCCGGGCTGGATGCGCGTGCTGGCGCGCTTCGTACCCACGACGTGGACGATGCAATCGTTCAACGATTTGATGATCCGCAACCAGCCGCCATCTGCAACGTTGTGGCCCTTCGCCGCGACCATCGGTCTGGGCATGGTGTTTCTAGTCGCCGGCCTCATTCGTTTTTCGACTCTCGAAGACTGACCCGAACCAGCCATCGAGCGGCGCCGCTTCAGCTTGCAGGATGGCGGCGAATTGCAGAGGATCGCGAACGTGATCCGCCTGTCGCTTCTGAATCTGATGCGCAATCGGCGCCGCACGATTCTTACCGTGCTCGATATCGGCGTTTCAGTCTTTGTCCTATCCGTTCTTATGAGCCTGCCAGGGATCGCCGACCGCGTGCTCCGGGATCGCGCCTCGTCGCTGCGTGTAATCAGTCACAGCAAGGCCGGACCGCTCTATGTGCTGCCGGAATCCTATGGACCCAGGATTGCGAGCCGTCCTCACGTTCAGGCAGTGAGCGCGTTCACGCTGTTCCTCGGCATCTACCACCTGCCGAGCGATCAGTTCCCCAATGCGGCGATCGATCACGAGCAACTCGAAACGATCTGGCCGGACTGGGGCATTTCGTCGGCCGCGGCGAATGAGTTCAAGGCGCGCCGCACCGCGTGCCTCGTGGGCCCCGCGCTGATGGAGCGCTTTCACTGGCATATTGGGCAACAGATCATCCTGCGCGGCACCATCTATCCGGTCGACCTGACGTTTCAGATCGCGGGCGAGCTGGGAGACAGAGCGCCGCCGCCAATCCTGCTCTTTCGGCGCGACTATCTCGAGGAAGCCACCGCGCATCGGGCGCAGGTGAACATGTACATGGCGAAGGTCGATGATTCGCGTGCGATACCCGGGGTTATCGAGGATATCGATCAGATGTTCGCAAACTCGGGCGCCGACACGCGGACCGAAACCGAGTTGGCCTTTTTCGCGAATATGATCGGAAATTTCCGCTCGCTGTTCGCCATCGCCAAAGTGGTGGCGCTGATCGTCGCGCTCACGATCACGCTGGTAACCGCGAATGCGGCCGCGATGTCGATTCGTGAGCGGCGCGCCGAAATTGCGATCATGCGCGCACTCGGATTTCGCGCGCCAACCATCCTCGCATCGCTGCTCGGCGAAGGAGCAGTCCTGGGGCTGGTAGGTGGAGCTCTAGGTATCGCAGCGGCTTATGCGGTACTGCGATGGATGTCTGTCGGCTCGGCGGCACTCGGACCGCTGGGACTAGCGCTAAGAGTACCTCCGCGGGTGATGTTCGAGACGCTGACGATCGCGCTCCTTATCGGAGCTGGCAGCGCTGTGGTTCCGGCGCTTTCTGCGGTGCGTCGCAACATCGTCGACGCGATCCGCAACCTTGGCTAAGTCCGGGTCCAGCTAGGCGTCGGTCCACTTCCAGTCTGCGATCTCTGGAATATCCTCCAGATGCTCCACCACGTACTTGCGATGACGCTCCAAGGATTCCTGGCATAGCTCTATCAACTTACCAGAACCAGGAATCGTCGAGGCGCGGCGCAAAGCCTCGAGGCAGAGGTGGAAGCGGCTGGTCTTATTGAGCACCACCATATCGAAGGGCGTGGTCGTGGTGCCCTCTTCTATATAGCCGCGAACATGGAAGCGCGGCGCGTTGGTTCTGCCGTGAAGGATCTCATGAATCGCGCGCGGATAACCATGATACGCGAAGACCACCTCGGTGGTGCCGGTGAAGAGACCTACGAAGGTCTCCTCGTCCATTCCGTGAGGATGTACGTCGGGCGGCCATAGCCTCATCAGGTCGACCACATTGACGACGCGAACCTTCATCGCCGGAAGATGCTTGCGCAGCAGCCAGGCCGCCGCGAGCGTCTCCATAGTAGATACGTCGCCGGCACAGACGAGGACGATATCGGGCTTATCGTCGTGATCGTTGCTCGCCCAGTCCCATCGCGAAGCGCCACGCGCGCAATGCTCGCGCGCATCATCGATGTTGAGGTACTGCAGATGCGGTTGTTTATCGATGACGATCAAGTTGATGTAGTTGTGGCTTCGCAAACAGTGATCCGCCACCGAGAGCAGACAGTTCGCGTCAGGCGGAAGATAGATGCGTGTGATGATGCCTTGCTTGGTCAGAATGCTATCAATAAACCCCGGCCCTTGATGGCTGAAGCCGTTGTGATCGTTGCGCCAGCAGGTTGAGGTCAGCAGGTAGTTAAGCGACGGGATCGGCTTGCGCCATGGCAATTCGGTGTCGCAGGTCTTGAGCCACTTAGCGTGCTGCGAGGTCATCGAATCGACGATCATCGCAAATGCTTCATAACTCGCGAACACACCATGCCTCCCGGTCAGTGTGTAGCCCTCCAACCACCCTTCCTGATTGTGTTCCGATAGCACTTCCATCACGCGTCCATCCGCCGAAACGTGATCGTCGTACGGGTAGATAGTGCCGACGAGGCATCGATTCTCCACCTCGAAAACGTCGCCGAGGCGATTGGAGTTGGTTTCATCGGGACAGAAGAGCCGGAAGTTGCCTTGCTTCGCGTTGCGCTTGAAAATGTCGCGCATCATCATGCCGAAGCGCCTGGTGGATTCCATCAGCACCGCGCCGTGATCCTTCATCTCGACCGCATATTGGGTGTAGTCAGGAATCACCAGCGGCTCCGGAAACTCGCCGCCGTTTGCGACCGGATTGGCGCTCATCCGGCGGTGACCGCGCGGCGCGATCTTCGCGACCTCGGCATTCAGGCGGCCGTCGCGATCGAACAGTTCCTCGGGCCTATAGCTCCGCATCCACTGTTCGAGAATCTTCAGATGCTCGGGGTTGTCTTTGACGTTCGCGAGCGGCACCTGATGCGCGCGGAAGGTGCCCTCGATCTGCACGCCGTCGACCATCTTCGGGCAGGTCCAACCCTTCGGCGTGCGCATCACGATCGCAGGCCATCGCGGACGCTCGTGCACTCCGCGGCTGCGCGCATCGGTTTGAATTTGCCGAATCGCGTTGTAGCACGACTCCAGCGTCGCCGCCATTTGTTGATGGACCGCCATCGGCTCGTCGCCCGCGACGAAGTAAACCTCGTAACCATGACCCCTTAGAAGCTGACGGAATTGGTCATCGCTCTCGCGACCGAGGACGGTCGGGCCTGCGATTTTGTAGCCGTTGAGATGAAGGATCGGGAGCACCGCGCCGTCACGCGCGGGATTGAGAAAATTGATGCCCTTCCACGCGCCTTCGAGCGGCGCGGTTTCCGCCTCA
>JBGPMZ010000017.1:0-12225 GCA_041487255.1 Binataceae bacterium (SeqCode)
CTTCCCTGCCCGAAAATGATTTTCGGATTCAGCTTCTTGAGGTCCTCGAAGCCGAGCCCGAGCCGGTCCAGCACGCCGGGGCGATAGTTCGTCAGCAGGATGTCGCATACCTTCGCGAGGTGCCGCACGATCTCGACGCCGTCGGGCTTCTTGAGATCGACCGTGATACTGCGCTTGCCGCGATTCATCGCGATGAAGTAGTGCGAGACCTCGGCGTTCTTCACATTGGGGCCGCCGATCAATTGCGCGAGCATCCAGCGGCTGAGATCGCCGGTCTCTTTATTCTCGATCTTGATGACGTCGGCGCCGAGGCCGGCAAGAAACAGCCCGGCGAACGGTCCCTGGATTTCCTGGCCGATCTCGATGACCTTCAGACCTTCAAGCGGCTTTCCCATGATGTGGATCCTCAATCATTGAACGTTCGTTCAATGAGCGGGCATTATCATGCCGACGTGGGAAATTTCTCAAGCGCGCGGGATCGCGCGCTTACGAAGAATCGGAGCGCGTGGCGTCCGCCGGACTCTCGCTTTTCGAGCAGAAGCATCGAGCGGTTGTTGCAAAGCCCACTTCGTCATGAGGTCGGTTGCCTTAGCCAGGGTGTCATCGCTGAGGACGCACCCTATGACTAGTTCGTCCAGCTCTTCCGGTTCTCCTTTGGCGAACTTATCAGTCCAGAAGACAAGATCGGTTTCGCCGTTCGCACCAGAAATGTCCTGGAGGACACGCACTGCGATACGGCGCCGTCGGTCCACGGCGGAAAATATTGGATTTCCATCCAGACAGGGCTGGCCATTGGCGAATTTATTCTCGAACCACGGCACTCTCCACTGTCTTTGCTGACCTAGCCGCTTGATGAGAGCGGACCAGGTCTGCACCCAAAGCTGTTCGGCTTTTGCGTACTCCTTGGGATCGTCGAGAAAATTCTGAAACAGGTACACTAGTTCCCTTTTTTCGTATCAGGTACAGCCGCGGTGCCGGCGAGTATTTCCAAATCAACTCGAGTACCCCGAGCAGGACGGAACGGAAATGTCTTGGCGCGAACTCCGATACCGCCGGGAACCGCGGCTCTCCGAATGTACTCTCTCAGCTTTTCGAAGGCTCCCACTCTCTCGCGACGCTGCGCTGGCGTCAATTGCGCCTCCAGTTGCCGCACCATCGCCATCATCTCACTTTCCGTCGGCGGAGTCCGCCGACTCCAGCTCACCGACTTTTCGGTACCTCCGCCTTGCGCTTGAATGCGGCCGCGATGTTGGAATTCCGTTCGCTTGGTGGTCTCTTGTCTTCGTGTCGCCAAGACGTGTTCGAGCATCGCGAGCAGTGGTCCTGAGGCTCGGCGAAGGACCTCAAGCTGCAAGCGCTAACGAAAAAGAAAACGCAAAAACAAACCCATTAAGTCCAATGTTTACGGGCAATCGTCATCAGCGGAGGCGCGAAGGCACTGGCCAAGCGCCAGAGCAGACCTAACCCTTAGCCCCTTCACCTGAGTTGGAAGGCGAACCAGAAGGCGGCGGATTCCTATGCGAGAAATGGGGACGCATCATCGCGAGGCGGTGCCATCCGCAGCACCCTCACCCGATTTGCATCACGCAAGGCGTGCCGCAAATCGACCTCTCCCGACGTGCGGCTTCGCCAGCTCAGCCGCGGGGGAGGGCAGAAACAAGACAACGCGCGAGGCGACCGCGAAGCTGCGTTGCCCATGGAGCCGAGCGTCTATGAATACCCCTCGATTTTCCGCCGCGTGCACATGGAGCAGCCGGGCGAGATCGAGGAGGAAACCGAGTTCCTCAAGCAGGTCTGGCGGCGTCACCTGAAGAAGCCGGTCCGGCGCGTGCTCGATATCGCCTCGGGTGACTCGCCGCATGGGCAAATTCTCGCGTGCGAGGGGATGCGCGCGGTCGGCATCGATCGCTCGCCGACGATGATCGCGGCCGGCAAAAGAGGCTCGCGCGATCTTTCGGGCGTGCGTTTCTATCGGCGCGAGATCAACAAATTCTCGATTCCCGAGCGGCCCTTCGATGTGGCGTTCTTCATGTCGGAGACTTTCCCGGTCTTGATCACCAACGACGATCTCCTCTCGCATCTGCAATCAGTCGGGCGGCTGCTGCGCCGAGGAGGGCTCTACTGCATCGACATCGACAAGATGGATCGCATCCGGATAGTGCGCGAGCGCAAGCGATGGCAGCGGCGCAAAGTGCGCACTGCTGACGCGACCGTCGATGTGACCACCTACGATCGTCCGTTCCCATGGTATTCGGCGACGCAATCTATCTTCGAGCTGGAGTGTCGCATCCAGTTTCGCGATCGGCGCGATCGGGTGGTCACCACGCGCGATGTGATCCCGATTCGCTACACGGTGCCGCCGCTGTTGGAACTCGCAGCGAAAGCCTCGCGGATGTTCGAGATGGTGGCAGTGTACACGGACCTATCGTTCGTCACGCCGCTCTCCGAATGCGATCGCCGCTGGCTCGGCGTGTTGCAGAGGGTGTGAGGTAGCAGCCGAACTCCGACTCAGAAGCCCGCGCTTGACATCGGGGTGGCAAAGCCGCAGTTTTCGCCGATGCGAAGAACCTACCGTATCGCCGCGAGCGCCGTTGCAGTCATTTTCCTCATCAGCATGATGCCGCTGGCGCACTACCAGAACGGCTTGCCGCCTCATCAGGATGTAAGCCTGCCCGGGGGAATACCCGCGACGATGTACCTGCCGGGGGCAAGCAATCAGCCAGGACCGGACAATCCCTTCTTTCAGCTCTTTCCCAAGCCACCGGAGCAGCGGCCGCCGGCGGTCCTGCTGGTGCACGGGTTCTCCTCCGATCGCGTCAACTCCAGCGCGCTGGCGCGGCGCATCGCACAGAACGGCTATGGCGTTCTTGCCATCGATGCGCGCGGGCACGGCGGGAATCGAAACTCATTTGTTGAAAGCCAGAGCGGCAATGGATTGCGTGAGGATTTGAAGAACGCGGTCGAGTACCTGAAGCAATCGAAATTCGTCGATGGCTCGCGAATCGTCGTGATGGGCCATTCGATGGGCGCGGGTGCGACGCTCGACTACGCGACTCACGACCCGAGTATCAAAGGGAACGTTATGATCTCGGGTGGGTTCAGCCTCGATGGTCCCGAGCGGCCGCACAACACGCTCTTTATTTACGCCGAAAACGATCCCGGCTTCATCCAGGAGCTTGCCGCAACCATCGGAGCGCACCTCGCGGGTCTCGACAAACTCGAGCTTGGCAAGGTCTATGGCGATTTTGCCAGTGGCACTGCGGTCGAGGCGATCAAGGTAGGCGGCGTCAATCATGTGACGATCATGTGGTCCGCGGATGCCGCGCAGAGCATCGTGCAATGGCTCGATGGGGTTAGCGGCACGACGCGGGTGGGCGCGCCGAACGTCAGTGAGCCGCGCCTGTCCCTCGTCCTCATCTGTCTCGTGCTCTTCATTATGTTGCTGGTCCCGATTGGCCGCGTATGCGGTGGGCTGAC
Organism: Binataceae bacterium (SeqCode); assembly: GCA_041487255.1. Classification (GTDB taxonomy): domain Bacteria; phylum Desulfobacterota; class Binatia; order Binatales; family Binataceae; genus DATGKG01. Next base: position 3,478 of record JBGPMZ010000017.1, read on the forward strand.
GACGCCGTGGGAGCATCGGCCCGCGGGCAGCGCCGGATGGCTGGGGCTCGTCGCGCTGCTGGTCGCGCTGTTCGCGGCGATGGCGCTGAATGCGGCCGCTCCGCAGGCGAGTTTTCTCTCGATCGTCGAGGGCCACATCCTGATGTCGTGGCTGGCGATCGCGGGCGGTCTGCTCCTCGCTTTGCTCGCGGTCGAGCATCCGGAAGAGCTGCGCAGATTGGGCAGCGGTCTGGGCAGGACGTTGTTTGCGGCGGCGCTCGCGTTCGGCGCGATCGTCGTTATCAATGGCGCGTATGAGGTCTCGCTTCATCGCACCGCGCTCACGCCGGAGCGCTTGCTCGTGACCATCCTTAGCGCGCTGCTGACACTGCCGCTCTTCCTTTCATTCGAGCTCCTGCTGCGCCGCGGCACGACCACGATCGCAACGATACTCGGATCGATCGGGCGCGTACTGATCGTCGTTACGATCGCCGTAGGTCTAGGTATCGGGACGCTGCCGTTTGTGCTGAGCCTGGTGCTGCCGCTCCTGGTGGTTCAGTTCGCGATGTTCGAGGTCTTCGCGGCCTCGGTCTACAGCGTCTCTGGAAACCTGCTCCTGATTGCGATCGTCGAAGCGCTATGGTTCGCGCGCACGGCCGCGCTCTCATGGCCAATCACGTTCAAGCTCTGAGTAGAAAAGCGTCGGCCGGGCCTGGAAACCCGGCCGCGCCCCTCACCTCCCCAGGCAAATTCCGGATAGCTCCTATTGCGAAAGGCGGAGAAGAATCCTGTTGGCGATGTCCTGGAAAACGCCCTGCAGCTCGGCCGAGGTCGGCGCGAACACCGCTTCGCCGATGGGCTGGGTGTTGTCAAAGGAAGGACTGGCCGGATCATTGGCGGCCTGTTGCAGGAATTGCCGGCTGATCTTATCGCCCAACCCGATCGAGTAAACGATGATTCCTTGCGCGCGCATCGAGGTCGCCACCGTATTCGCGCGGTACATCGCATCGTCGGAAATGTTCTTGATGTTGAGCGGCATCGCCGCGCCGGCGGACTGCGAAGGAAAGGTCGTCGCGCCTTTGCAGGAACGTGAACCCGCCGTGACCGGATCGAGAAACACGTATCCGCTGCACCAACCCGCGGTTTGCTCGGGCGGAGAACATCCACCAAAGTTCAACAGGGTCGCCGCCGGACATTGAAGATTGTCCTTGATCATGTTGGCCCACCCATCGGTAAAAAACACCGCCACTTTGACTACGTTCTCGCCCGCTGCGACAGTAACGCTGTTGAGCTGCGACTGCCCGTCCAACAACCCGGCCTGGCTATAGGTGTAACCGCCAAACTTCATCCTGTTGACTGCGCTGCTTATCGGACTGGTGAAGCCGGTACGAACGGATACGTCTACGCTGGAGAGCGTTGAGAAACTGACCTCGGCGACTCGATCGGAGCTATCGTCGAAGTAACTGAGAAAGTTGGTGACTGCGGGTGGGAGCGCGGTGGCGCCGCCGTTTAAAGTCATCGAACCCGACTTGTCCAGCACCAGCGAAATGATCAGTTTGGGGCGCGTGGTTTGCGCGGCACTGCTGACGGTGAGGGTTTTGAATCCCGGCAGGAGGGTCAGGAAAGAAGTGTTAAGCGTGGTGCTGGCGCTGACATTTGCCACCTGATTGTTGCCGCCGTCGGTGGCGAAGGCGATGTTGACGGTGGGGACCGGGGAACCGCTGCCGAAGGCCGCATAGTTGGCATTGAAGGCGTTGCGGGCGAGTGCGATGGCGGTGCTCTGTCCCTGTTTGACGTTGCGCATCGCCGTGATCGCCGCCGCATCGGCCGCTTTCGAAAGCGCGGTCTTGGTGACGAAGGCGATCCCGAAATCCAGCGTGAGGCCGACAAACAGGATCAGCACCGGCAGCAGGACGACGAACATCGCGAGGACCTGGCCGCGCTCCTGAGTTCGATATTTTGCGTGATGACCAAGAGTCATCGAGTGCCCCCAACGGATTCTCTAGAAGTACGCTACCTGGTATAATGTTGACGGCATGACTATCTTCACCAGCTTCGCCATCGGAGTAATTGCCTGGTAGTTGTAGAAGACCTCGGTGATGTAAATGGTCTGACCCGCCTGAAGCATGGCAGCCGCTGCCGCGGGCAGGGTGGCGATCGTCCCTACTCCCTGCCCAACCTTGCTGGCGCGAGTGACGCCTCCCTTGATTACTTGCCCGGTGATGACATTGCCTTGAGCATTTTTGGTAACCGCCGTTACGACAACCTCGCCGTTGGCGTTCAAATCGAGCGGAGCATCTCCGTTCACCACCGCGGTGGCCGAATCCACCAATGGCGTGCCGCGCGATGCGAGGTTGGAGCCCTGCTGAGTCAGTCCGATCATCACCTGCAGTTGGTTGAAGGCGCGCCCGAAATCGACCACTGCAAATGCCAGCGTGATGATCAGGCTCGCGATGATCGCGAACTCCAGCATCGCCTGCCCGGATTGATCACGCGCGGTCAGTCGCGGCGTCGAAGCAGGATACGGTATGGACGACATAGCTTTTGCCTACTTGGTGTTAGCGGGAGAAAAGGGTTCGTTCTTGAAAGTCGCACTCGAGGTGAAGGTATAGGACCCGCTCGGGAAAAAATGCGCCATCATCGGTGTCATCAGTTTGAGATTGCTGGTGAGCGCCACCGTCACCGTGTCGCCCGGTCCGCCCGCGTTGCCGGCCCCGCCTTTGAGGCTGGAGATCTTGATGTTGCTGATGTCGGACCCCAGCGCCGACTGCTGCGCCTTTGCAACGATCGAGTCGACTCGCGAGAGGTTCCGGCCCGGACTTTTGGGATCCGCGAGATGGTTGCCGGTGGAAGCGAACCGCGCCGTCTCCTGCACCGTCTGCTGAAGGTTCATCTGCACCAGGAACATCCGCCCGAAGTCCATCACCGCAAATATGAGAAGCAGATACAGCGGCGCGACCATGGCGAACTCGGTCATGGTCTGGCCTCTCTTCAGCCGGCGTCGAGGCTCTCGCCGTTGGCGGAAAGTCAGCTGGTCAAGTCGAGCTGTTTTGCAGCGAATACGCATGGATCATCGGCTACTACGCTACATTTGGTAGTTTTTTGTGTCGTTTCTGCTCACTTTGTTGAGTATGTGCAACCAATCAAAGCATGTCAAGTACCTACTGAGCATTAAATTCATCAACTAAAGTCTTTTAAATGCTAAATTTCATGTAAAAGTATGGTTTACGACGTAATTCCAAGGCAGAACGGTGATAAGAAGATAGTTACCAAGATAATGAAGGTGCTCGAAATCTTGATTGGGGGGAGTCGGCCGCCATCGCCCTCCAACTGATGCTTGTGCACCTCGCCCGACGCGAACGAAGTCGCTAATCTGCCTCCATGGCTCAAGCGGTCCGCAAAGCCTTCGCCGCCGGCGCCGATAGCTACGATCGCGCGCGCCGCAAACTGGTTCCCTGCTTCGACGACTTCTATCGCACCGCGCTAGAGCTTATGCCGTTCAAGCCGGACGATCGCTTTGAGGTCCTCGACCTCGGCGCCGGCACCGGAATCCTCTCAGGGATGATCGCCGAGGCATTTCCCAAGTCGCGCCTGACGCTCTTCGACGTCACGCCCGAGATGCTGATTATTGCGCGCGCGCGGTTGAAGCCGCTCGGCAAGCGGGTGCGGTTTGTGACTGCGGACTTCGCGACGGCCGCGCAATCGAAGTCCTACGACGCCGTGGTCTCGGCGCTCGCGCTCCATCACCTGCCCGACAGCGGCAAGCGTCATCTGTTCGGCGACGTATTCAAGTATCTGACGCCGGGCGGCGCCTTCATCAACGCGGATCAGGTCGCGGGCGACACTGCGGCGAGCGATCGGCGCTCGCGCGAGATATGGATGGCGCGCACGCGCGAACTCAAGATCGCAGAACGTGACCTCGAAGCGGCGCTGGGCCGGATGAAACAGGACTTGCCTGCGACCGTAGGTCAGCAGTTGGTGTGGATGCGCGAGGCCGGCTTCATCGACGTCGCGTGCTCGTACCGCAACCTGATCTTCGCGGTGCTCTCCGGAGTGAAACCAAAGTAGGTCCCTCTCCCGCGGACGCTGATTCCGTCAGCGTCCGCAAACCGGGAGAGGTCGTGAGCCGACCTGCAAAGCATGTCGGTGAGCGGGTGAGGGTGCCGGGCACGCCGCGCTATCTGTCGGCGAGCGGGATGAACAGCGTGCGGCGCTCTGACTTTCCGAGCCCGCGCGAGATGTGACCTTTTCCAGTGACATCTTCCGCCAACAGGATCGAGCCCGGACCGAAGATGCGTTTCTCGCCGTCGCTGGTGGTAATCTCCACATCACCACTGAGGTTGACGACGAACTGACGGCGCGGCGCGTTGTGCCAATCGATGAAGTATTCCTCGCTGTCGGTCTCGCGAAAGATCACGCCTTTGGCCGCCATCAGTTCGGACATCGTCGAGGCGTGATCGGTGGCTTTCATTTCAGGCTCGACGTCCTGAAGATGAGTCTCGCCGCTCGGGTCAGCATAGATGCGAGTGTATTTCATGGAATCACCTCTGGGCGCGTTTCCGTCTCGCATCTATTTCCACGAAAAGGCTCCGCGCACAAACGCTATGCGACGCGATCGAGATGCGCGGTGAAGTCGAGCACCAGCGGATGCCATTTGGAATCGCGCCCGAGGATTTGGATCGATGCCAGATCCACAGTCGGCTCGGCGCCGGTCAACGCGCGAACGATGGTGCGAATCACCCCTCGATGCGCGACGACCATGGCGCATTCGTGCTCGCTAGCCTTTGCCGCATCGATCATTTTCAGCGTCGTGGCAAGGCCGCCCTCGACGCGCTCGATGAACCCTGCGCGGCTTTCGCCCTCCGGGTACGTGTACGATGGGGCGAGCGGGTCCGCACGCCATTTCTCGAATTCGATCGGATGGCGCGCCTGGATTTCCTCCTGGGTGAGACCCTCGAACAATCCAAAATGAACCTCGGTGAACTCCGCGACCGTCACGATGATCGCTTCATCGCCTACAATCAGCTTCGCCCCTTCCATCGCGCGGCCGAGCGGCGTCGCGAAAACCTGATTGAACCTGGTCTCGCCGAAGCGCAATTCGATCTCGCGTCGCGCCGCGATCATCTGCGCGCGGCCCAGCGCCGATAGCGGCACGTCGTTGCGGCCGTGATAGCGGATGCTGGACTCACCCTCGGTCTCGCCATGGCGGACCAGCACCAACGTGAGATCGTGACGATGAGTCATGCGCGAAGCTCAGTCTACATCGAGCAGATTCATGAAGAGACCGGTGATGAGCTTGGGATAAAAGTAGGTGGATTTTTCCGGCATCGTCGCGCCCGAATCGCTAACGCGCTGAACGTCCTCGACCGAGGGCGGATTCATCAGGAAGGTGCCCTCGGCTCGCCCGGCGGAGACCGCGTCGAGCGCGCCGTTCCCCTCGATGGTGTATTCGAGATTGCCGCCCGCTTTGACGGCCTCGGGCTTGACGCCGAAAATCCTGTCGAAAACGAGCGCGTGCAGAATCGTTACGTCAAGTTCGCGAACGACCGAGGGAGTTTGCGGTAGCGCGGCTTCGAGTGCGCGTCGGTCGCGAAGTTTCAGCAGCCACGTTGTCCGCGCGCCTCGCAGCGCGACGCCGAGTGTTCCGCGGCCTCGGCGCGTGAGTTCCGCGCGCATGCGATCGCGATCCTCGAACGCCTCGACCTCGAAGACCTCACGCGCGCGATCCTCGAATGACGTAAGCGCCGCCGCCTCCAGATGCTTCACCACGCGATGCGTCGGGAGAATCACCAGGCCCGCGCTGTCGCGCCCGACCAGCGTCATCATCGTGTAGTCGTAGGCGTGAGGCGCGCCCTTGTCGGCCTCGGCGGCGCGGCGAAGCTCGCGAAAGTTGAGCGCGGTCTCATAGCGATGGTGCCCGTCGGCAATCAAGATCAGGGACGACCCCAGGGCGTTCTGCACCAGCGCAATTTCCTCGGGCGCCTCGATCGCGCGGAGTTGATTGCCGATCCCGAGATCGTCGACCACTTCGGCGAACGGCGGGTGCGTCGATGCGTTCGCGATCAGCGCGTCGAGTTCCGCATGCGTGCCTGCATACAGGCCAAAAATCGAGCTGACGTTGGTGTTGAGCGCCGTCAGCAGCTTGAGGCGGTCTGCTTTGGCGGCGGGGAAAGTTTTCTCATGCGGCAGGATGCGGCCGTGGCTGAAACTCTCGAGATGGACGCGCGTGACCAATCCCTCGCGCCGGAACTTGCGGCCGCCGGCCTCGAACAGTTGCGTGTATAGATAGATTGCAGGGCGCGGCGTCAGGCGCAGGACGTCGTCGGCGCGCCACTTCGCCAACGTCGCGGCTGATGCGGCATAGCGGTCGGCCTCGCGCGCGAGCTCCAGGCGCACGATGTTGTAGGGACTGCGATCGTAGAGTTCGTCCTGGCGATCGGCGCCGATCAAGTCGTATGGCGGCGCGATTACGTCGCGCAGGTTGCCGACGCGCTGCTGGTTGTAGACCAGGGCGCGGAACGGCTCGATGCGATGGGTGAGCCGAGTCATTCAAGCGCTCCTGCCGATCCGACCGCCGCCAGTTCGCGCTCGTCGATCGCACCCGCGCGGATGATTCGATATCCGCGCGCATCGCAGGCGACGATCGTGCTGGGCGCGGAAGCGCGCAAAGTTCCACCTTCAAGAAACACTTTAACTTTATTTCCCAAGGATTCGCGGGCGGCGTGCAGCGTCGTGGCGGGTGCCTCTCCCGAGCGATTGGCGCTGGTCGCGGTGATCGGTCGCCCCAACTTTTCGCTGAGCGCCCTCGCGATCGGATGGGGCGAGACGCGGATGCCGACCCCTCCGTCGGGTCCGACCAGTTGCGGAGGAAAGCCATCGCGCGCGGGCAGTACGATCGTCAAGGGCCCCGGCCAGAATGCATTCGCAAGGCGCCGCGCGACAGCCGGCGCCTCACGCGCGATCTCGAATGCCATCTTCGAGTCGGCCGCGATTAATGCGATCGGCTTTTGCGGATCGCGGCCCTTTATCGCGAACAATTTCTCCAACGCCGATGGTGAAAAAGGATCTGCGGCGATTCCATAGAATGTCTCGGTCGGAAAGACGACCAGCTCGCCGGCTCGCAGCGCGGCGACCGCATCGTCTATCCCGGCGATTTCGACTGCTTGCGCGGACACGGATGGTTCAACGACTTCCGAGGTGGGCGAGCGCCTTACCCGCGATGTCGCGGCGCAGGTGCTTGCCTTCAAATTCGATCATGTCCGCCGCTTGGTAGGCTGCCGCAACCGCCTTCTGCAACGTATCGGAAATCGCGGTAACGGCGAGCACGCGACCGCCGTCGGTCACCAGTTGCCCGTCGCGCATCGCGGTCCCAGCGTGAAAAACCTTCACCCGGGTTTTTTCCAACGCCCATTTCACCTTGGCGTCCGACGGCGCGCTGCCTTCGATTTTTTCAAGACCGGCGATCGGGACGCCCTTGCGATAATCGCCGGGGTAGCCGCCGGAGGCGAGCACCACCGTGACCGCGTTCCTTGGCGAAAGCCGCACCGCCGCTTTAGCTAGATTGCCCTCCGCGCAGGCGAGCAGCGTCTCCGCGAGGTCGCCGTCGAAGCGCATCATCAGCGCCTCGCATTCGGGATCGCCAAAGCGGACGTTGAATTCGATCACCATGATGCGATCGCCATCGACCATCAGACCGACGAACAGTACTCCACGAAACGGCGTGCCGCGCGTCTTCATAACCCGCAGCACCGGCCGCACAACTTCGTCGAGCAATCGCTCTTCCAGCGCCATGGGGAATTGCGGAACCGGCGTGTAGGCGCCCATTCCGCCGGTGTTGGGACCCTGGTCACCGTCGAAGATAGCCTTGTGGTCCTGGCAGAGGCCCAACGGAATCGCGTCGTCGCCGTTGCACAGCGCGAAGAACGAAAGCTCCTCGCCCTGCAACACTTCCTCGAGCACGACGCGCGCGCCGGCCGCGCCGAACTTGCGCGATTCCATCGCGTCGGCGATGGCGGCATTAGCGGTTTCGAGATCGCGGCATACGACGACGCCTTTGCCGAGCGCGAGGCCGTCGGCTTTCACCACGACATTGCCGCTGCGACTCCTCGCATATGCGCGGGCAGCTTCAGGATCATCGAAGACCTGGAAGTCGGCGGTAGGAACGCGAGCCTCGCGCATGATGGACTTCGCAAATGCCTTGCTGCTCTCGAGTTGCGCGGCCGCTCGGGAAGGACCGAAGATGCGCAACCCCGCTTTTTCGAATTCGTCGACGATGCCCTGCGCCATCGGATCCTCGGGGCCGACAATCGTCAGATCGATTTTGTTCTCTTTCGCGAATGCGATGAGCGCGGCGAAATCCGTCTGCGCGACGTTCACCGGTTTGGCGAGTTGATCGATTCCCGGATTTCCCGGCGCGCAGAAAAGTCCCCACACCGACTGGCTCTGATGCAAGCGCCAACACAGCGCGTGCTCACGCGCACCCTTACCAATGACAAGAACCTTCATCGCCGCATTCTAATGACGGAAGTGACGGACGCCGGTGAAGACCATCGCCAAGCCGTACTTGTCCGCTGCGGCGATGACCTCGCTGTCGCGCACCGCGCCGCCAGGCTGGGCGATCGCCGTCGCGCCGGCCTCAGCCGCGAGGGTAGGACCATCGGGGAACGGAAACAGCGCTTCCGAGACCAGTACCGAACCTTGAAGTGATACTTTAAGTCGCGCGGCCTTCTCGCGCGCCGCATACACCGGGTCGATGCGCGAGGTCGCGCC
>JBGPMZ010000018.1:0-12139 GCA_041487255.1 Binataceae bacterium (SeqCode)
CTGTCGTCGCCGTTCATTCGATAGCTGTGAGTGAGTCGCACGCAGTTTTGCGCGAGCGGAGAATTCGCTTCGCCGGCCGGGGCGAGCAGATCACGAAAGACCGCGCCCGCCGAAACCGACGGAAGCTGTTCGGCGTCACCAAGGATGACCAGGCGCGCGTCGGGGCGCATCGCATCGAGCAGATGCGACATCAGTTCGAGATCGAGCATCGAACCTTCATCCACAACCACAACCCGAGCGCCGAGCGGATTGTTGCGATGATGGCGATAGCGTCGCCGCGTCGGCGAATAGCCGAGCAATCGGTGAACGGTGGTCGGGTCCGGGCACGCTTTCCATGGCGCGGCGTCATCGGGAGCACCGGAAGGACTCTCGCGAATTGATTCACCGATTCGATAAGCAGCTTTGCCGGTCGGCGCGGCCAGCGCGATCTCTTTGGGATCCACTCCCCCACTGACGAGGTCCTTGAGTATCGCGAGGACAATCGAGGTTTTACCGGTACCTGGGCCGCCGGAAATGATCGTCAGCGAAGCGGTGACGGCGCATCGAATCGCCGCGCGCTGCTCGTCGGACAAATCAACCCGCCTCCCGCCGAAAGTTGCGGAGTGAGGAGTCAACTCTAATCGCAACTGTTGGGGCTCGTCGAAGCGCGCAGGCCGAGCCTCTACCAGAGTAGCAAGTCTCCGCGCGAGTGAGACTTCAGCGGCGAGGATGCGATGCTGGTAGAGGAACGGCGGCAAGAATATCAACGGTTTATAGTCAGTCGCATCGGTGCCGATGACTCCGGCAGCGGTGTTCGAAGTGAGCAACCGCTCGATGGCGATATGTATTCGCTCAACACCGTCAGCGCCGAACGAGCCGCAGAGCGGAGCGAGTCGCTGCCGCATCGGCTGGACAGACTGCGGCCCAGTAACTGGAAATCGCGTGCTCCCCTCTTCCAACGCAGCCAGCGAGATCACGATCAGCAGGATAAGTGCGATTCGCTCATCATCACTTAGATCGGCTTCGAACGCCGCGATCTCCGCGGCAAGGTGGACTGAGTCGGGACTCAGATTGAGCGCCGCCGCTCCCGCCACGACATCGCGCAGTTGTCGCTCGAATTTGGTTTGTGAATTCGCAACCGCGTCCGCCGAAAATGGGCGCAAGGCGCTTTGCATCCCCAGCTTCTGGTACGGCGCGTTCATGGCATCGCAGCGACTTCTGGAACCGCGCGGATGAGTTCGCGCTCGTAGAGGCTTATCTCATTCCAATCCGGACGGCGAAAATATACTCCGTCGTCGCCCGCGCCGTCGCGCTTCATTCCGCGAATGAATAGATACAGCAATCCGCCGAAGCGTTGCTCGTATTCGCTTTTGCTTCGAATGCCGAGCAGACGAACTATACCAACTGAATAAATTCTCGCCTGACGGTCGTAGTGTTCCCGAACATGCGGCTCGATCGAGGCGCGATCGTAAGCCGGAAGAGAATCGCTCTTCCAATCAGCAAAGTAATGGAGGCCGCCGTCCTCGAAAACAAAATCGACGAACCCTTTGAGATAACCTCGCTCGACTGACCACTCACCATTGATCGCGGACTGAAGCAGCGGATGAACGCGCTCGGGAATCGGATACACGAACTCCATTTCGCGCACGCTTCGACACTTGTACAGAGGACCAACCATCGTGCCCGGCGAGGTCGCGACTCGCGAGGTCAGCGCGTTGAAAACAATTTCGGTACCTCGCTCGAACCACCGCGCGTCGCTCACCTGCTGCCGCCGCATCGCATCGAGGAAAACCTGCCTGATGTCGTCGCGTTCCCTCCAGGAGCCAACATCCCGCACCGCGGCGAAAGAATTCAGATCGATTCTCTCGATAGCTTCATGCAGAAAAATCCCGACCCGGCGCCCCCCCCTCAAGTCCGCGCCCTCGGTGGGCACTTCGAGGTCGTATTTGAACTCCTCCACTTCAATGTCGCTGCTGCTCTGCCGCGCCGCCATGCGAGCTTCGAGCGAGGTGTACGATCGCGTCTGCATCGGCCGGGAGCGCGCGCGCAGGTCCTCGAAAAACCTCGCGGGCCTGCGGTCTCTCACCAGCTCTGCGAGCGACACGGGCGGCGACCAACTTACGATTTTGCGTTCCTGCGTCGCCGCGACGGTCTCGGCATCGTATGGCACTTCGCGCACATCGATCTGCTCAAACAGCCGCGCCGGCGCCTCTGCATGATCGGTTTCGTGACTCACGATCTTCAGCCGATTGTTGAGCGCGGTGTAATAACCACTCAGGGGCCGCTTGGTCGAGCCATCCGGATAGAAGGGTAAATATACTTTCGCGCGCGCTCGCGTGAGCGCGACGTACACCAGCCGCTCGTTTTCCTTCCGCGACTCGTGCTGAAGAGACTCCTTCACCAAATCCCTTCCCACCTTGCCGATTGCCATTCGGCGCCCGCGCTGCTCGTCATGATACACACATACGCGCGGAGGCAGGTTGGGTTGGACGGTGCCGCCGAAAAGAAAGACCACGTCCGCCTGCAATCCCTTGCTCATGTGGACGCTCATGATCTGGACCGCGCTGCGCTCGCTTTCGATTCGTTGAATGTTGCTCTCGATGCCGGCGGGAAGCGCTGTCTCGCCGATGAACGACTCCAGCCGGCTGATGATCTCCCGCAACGAAAGTCTCGCCTCCAGTATCTGCTCCAGCAAAATCTCAAAGATGTGCAGATAGTTAGTCAGTTCGCGCTCGCTGTTGGAAAGAAATAATTCGCGACTGACCAAGCCACTTCGATGAACCAGTTGATCGAATAGCGTTCCGAAGCGCTCCTGATCGGCCAGGCTTTTCCATTCATACAGCCGCTCGTGGAGAGGGTGACCGGCAGCGATCTCACCGCGATCGAAGAGATCCTGATAGGGCACCGCGAAAAACGGCGACATCCACGCCTTGAGGCGTTTCGATTGCGATTCCGGTTCTTCAATCGCATGCAGAATATCCAGCACGTCGTAGGCTTCGCTGGTCTGGAACAAGCCGTCCTTCTTGTAGAAGGCAAACGGAACTCCTTGCTCGCGAAGATAGCCGCCGATCTCCGCGGCTTCCGCGCCAGTGCGAGTAAGTATGTAGATGTCCTTCGCATCGACGCGGTGCGACTCGGTGTCATCGCCGAGAGTGATAGTCGAATCAGCCTCGAATAGAATTTTGCGAATCTCGGTTGCGATGTGCCGACCGATGCTCGCGCGCATCCTGGCGACACCAGCCGGCGCGTTACTCGGACAATACTTAAGCAGGGCTATCGGGATGATAGGGCTTCCGTTGGGATGGCGAGCGCGAAGTTCGGGACGCGCACATTTCACCGGAGTGTCGTACCTGATGTCGCCGCTGAAGAGCGATGGCGCCGCGCGCTCGTCGAGGATGTGATTGAGCGCGTCGATAAAGCCGCTGGTCGAGCGGTAGTTATCCACTAACTTCACCAGCGCGCCGCCGGACTTCAGAATTTCCTCGCGCGCATCGAGATAGGTGAAGACGTCCGCGCCGCGAAACGAGTAGATCGCCTGTTTGGGATCACCGACGATGTACAGGATGTTGGCCGCCTCGCTTTCAAGGAAAATCCTGTGAAAGATTTTCCATTGCAGGTCGTCGGTGTCCTGGAACTCATCGACCAGGCCGCGCCGGAAACGTTCGCGCAGCAGGGCGACCAGCGATTGCCCGCGGTCACTCTCCAGCGAGTCCCAGACATTTTCGAGCATGTCGCCGTAGTCGATTTCGCTGTTCCGGCGTTTCTCCTCTCGCATCCGATTCTCGACGTGCGGAAGAAATGCATCGACCACGCGCGTATCGAGCGAGGTCGCGGCTCGCACCGCTGCGAGCGCGCTTATGAGCCGCGTTTCGCCTGGTTCGCCGTCCCTCGCAACCAGCTTGGAGAAAGCTTCAAATTCGAAACTACTCAACTCCGCACGCAACTTTTCACGGGAATTGCGATTGCGCGCGACGATGGATCCGAGAGCATCGCTGGCCGCCAGCGCGCTCGCCATCGACCGCCTACTCACTCGCGCGCACAGCTTTTTCAGCAGCGCGGGATCGAAGATCTCCGCTAACTCGTCCAGCGCGCGCTGGTTGCGCTGCGGCGCGCCGCTTTGCAGATAACGATTGAAGTGAGCTTCGCGTAGAAGGCCTTCGAGCGAGTCCACCAGGTTCGGATGCCTGGCCGTCTCGCCATCGGTCATCCATTCATCGAGCAGCACGCGGGTGCGATCATCCACCGCGAGGACCTCGCGCAACTCGCTGCGGAAGGCGCGATGAAGTGCGCGATGCGCATCGACCACTTCGAGGCCGAAGGCGGCGCCCGTATCAAACGCAAGATCGGTGAGGATGCGGCGACAGAACGCGTGAATCGTGCAAATCGGCGCGCGATCGAACGAGAACAGCGCGGTCTCGAGCTTGCGTCTGCCGGCATCATCGATCGTAACCCACTCGCTCGCGCCGCTTTTTTCCGAGGATGCCGACCCTGACACCACGCCTTCGAGCAGTGCGCGGATGCGCGCGCGCAATTCGGCGGTCGCCTTCTCGGTGAAGGTCACCACCAGAATTTCCTCGATCGAGCAATCGGTGTTGAGCAGAAGATCCAGCACCAGATACTCGATCGCATGGGTCTTGCCGGTGCCGGCACTGGCTTCGATCGCGCAATGCCGGTCGTGGCGAATCTCTTGGAGAATCGCGGGCTGATGATAGGCAAGCACGGCCACTCTCAGCTTTTCTCCTTGTCGAAAATCGCGCCGATTGGCCCGAAGCGCCGCGCCATTATGCTTTTCAACGCCTTGAGCGAGGGCGGTTCGAATCGCCGCGCGTTGCGGATCGGACCGTAGTCGGAACTACACTTCCCGAAATCGTTGTCACGCACATCATTGATTGCATCGAGCGAGTCGTCCGGGCGTCCCCGCTCAAGTTCTTTTTGCACTTTTTCGACCGCTTCGATCGGAAGGAAGTAATGGTTTTTCCCGAACAGAAGATCGCTGAGTAAATCGGACAGGTACTCGCGAGCACCTTCGATAGTTGGACATTGGAGCGTTCGGACGGCATGGAACGGTTGGTTTCGTTTCGCGCCGATGACGATCGCGTGGAATTGCTTTGCGGACAGTTCGCCCGCCGCCGCCAGCACAATCGCGGAGACAAAGGGGCCGAGAAAATCCTTGACCTTCGCCTCGTCGCGCAGCACCAGGCGCAGCGATGCGTCGCTGGACGGAGAAATGAACCCCACAGTCCCGTTGAGCTTCACCACGCGACTCAGCATCTCACCGCTGCGAAGCTGCGCGCGCACCGGGACCGAAAGCTCGCCAATGAGGCGGTCCGCCTTCGCGAATTCGTCACCGCGTCCGATCCTGATTTCCCGCCACCGATCGAGGCTCCCGCACCCGGCCTCGCGCGCCTGCTCGATCCAATGCTCCAGGTTCTCTCGATCGACACGCTCCGCCGCATCGGCAAACGGGCCAGCGGGGGCGGCGCCCGCGAGTTGCGAAATTCGGAATGCTTTCGCGTACTCATTTTCGAGATGTTCGCGATCGCCGCGCGCCTTCCAGAACACCTCGCGCAGCAAGGTCGTGCGATCGAGGATTGATTGCGCAATCGGCTCGTCCTCGGTCTCCTCGAGGTCGTCGCCATCGTCTTCGAAAATTCCCAGGGCATACTGCGCGGCGCCTTGCAGAGGACACTCGAGAAACTTGCGCAGCGCCGAGATCGGCAGCGAGATCTCCGCAGGAATTCCGATCTGCGCGCCGGACGATCGCGGGATCTCCACCCTTCTGAGCGCTGGGCGCATCGCCTCCCGCGCATCCTTCCCGAGCAGTTGATAGATTGGTTCGTCGCGGCCGGGCAGCGGCAACCCTCCGCAGTGGCGCGCGAGGTCGTTTCGCAAGGCCGCCATCTCTGCGCCGCGCCACGCCTCTGAGTCGTAGCTTGTCAGCCTACGACTTCTCGTTGAGTCAGGCGGCTGAATGTCCGCAAAATACTCATCTGAGTAGCGACTGAGCGGATGCTTGATAGTCAGATCGGCGAGGGTCTGACTCTTCAGATAGCCGCGCAGGATAAATTGCAGTTCGCGCACTGCCGACGATGGTTCCAGCTCGTCTCCGGTTTTCGTGTCACGCGCCACGTAGGAGAAATAGATCCGTTCCCTCGCCGCCAGGATCGTTTCGAGAAACAGATATCGATCGCGCTCGGTGGGAGTCACGTCGCCCGCGTGGCGGCGCGCGAGCCGCAGATCCATCGGATCGCGGCGGTCGCGCTCGGGAAACTGACCTTCATTCAAGCCGAGCAGGAAGATCGCTCGAAACGGCAGCGCCCGCAGCGCAGACAGAGGCCCGATAGCGATGCCGCTCTCGGCAAATTGTCCCAATCGCGATTCCACCTCGGCGATCCGCGCGGATGCAACTTCGTACGCGACCTGGTACGAGACCGGCGCCGATCTGAATTCGTCACCGCCGATTGATTCGATTGCCTCGACGCATCGTTCACGAAGGCGTTCGGCTTCCGGACCGTCAACCTGTATGCGGGCGAGGATGAGATCGCTCAGCAGCCGCGCCCAATCCGCAAGGGTCAATTTGCGCGATCTGATCGCGGTCGCATCGGAGAGCAACCCTCGCGCGTTTTTGATGAAGGCGGCAACCGCCGGAATTTCGTCCTGCGCGGTCTCGTAGGGTAGATACTCGGCGGACTCCGGTGCGTTATAGAAGCGAGGCTCCTGGTCGCGCTCGGCAGCCATGAACACGCCCAGCGCCAATCGCCGCAGGCCCTGGTCCCAATGGTAGGCTTCGCGAGGAATATACGTGCCGGCGAGGTCGTCCGCATCGGCGCCGAAGTAGATGCCCAGTTCTTCGCACCACCGGCTCGCCTGGTCGCTCTCCAGTTCCGGGTCCTCGCCTCGGATTGCGGGATGATTCAGCAGATGCAGCATCTCGTCGCGCGAGAAACGCCCGAGCGGCAGCCGTAGCAGCAGCGCGATAGCCTCGCGCACCGGAGTTTCGCTGCCGGATGCTCGACTCACGATATTCATCGGCAGCTGATGAAGGCGCGCGAAAGCGCTTTCGAGGTGCGGCAAGTAATCCGCATAGAGAGCGTCCGGCACGATCACGCCGATCTGATGAAACCGCATCGGCTCGGGTCCGTGCACATCGTGCTCGAGCATCGACCAGATTTCATTCGCGACGATTTCCGCCTCGCGGGCGATACCGGGACAGGCGAGAAAGCGAATGGTTGCGTCATCCTCGAGAAAAATAGCCTCGCCCGGAACTCTCTCGGGTGCCCGTATCAAGATGTCCTGCTGCAGACTGCCGAGTAGCGAACGTGAGGCAGACTCACTCTGATGAGTGAAGTGCGGTTCGAAATCGCATTCCGTCAGCTCATTCAGCATTCGGATGTATTCGCGGCCGGGCCGCGCCCAGAGCCGCAGCGCCGGAGTATCGCGGGCCGCGTCGAGGCCGAATGGATCGGCCGACTCCTCGAGCTCCGGTCCGACTTTGCTGTGGCGGCGCGCCCACGACTCCCGCTCGATGCCCGACAAACTCTCCACGTCTTCCCAAAATTCGAGACACGGATTGAGCGCATAGATATTGAGATCGGTCAGTTTTCCGAGTTGCGAAAGTATCCGCGCGTATGCGGGCCCTGCGTATGCGAGGCCGAACACGTGAACGAGCGGAGGAAGCGCGGCCGTCAGCTTCGATATGGAAACTCTTTCGAACGCATCGGGAAGCAGCATCCAATCGTGTTCCGGATCGGCCTGCAGTTCTTTTCGCAAACAGCCGCTGGGGTCGAAGGTGGATAACCACAACTGCCGCTGCCATCGCTCGGTCTCCGAGAGCTGTTCCGCATCCGCATCATTGCGCCTCATCCACGTTCGGAGCATCGGACGGCGCGCGATCGAGTAGTCGCGAAACAGCCGCGCCAACTGCCGCGCGAGGCGCAGCGTCCTGATCTCCTGTTCTGCCTCGGTAGCCGGACCCATCGCGACGTAGCCGCGCGGCGCCTGAAACTCGCGGGAGCCCTCACGCAAAGCCGCGCGCAAGCTTTCGAACAAAACCAGCTCCAGCTCTTCGACGTCGAGAATGCCTATCGACGGCTCCGCGGCCTCGAGCATGGCGGCGAGAAACTTGCGCAGAAATGGAAAATCCAGATTCGCCGCGATACCGATCGCCTCCGACACGCGATGCTTGAGGAAATGCTCGACCACGCGGCTGGGGACCACGATCGCGACACGCTCGAGCGGCCGCGCGCGCTGCTGGGCCGCGATCGAATCAGCCAGCGGGGCGATCAAACTCTCGAGCCGGTTTGCGTAGTGCAGGCGAATCATCGGAACTGGCCGGGGACTCGAACAATCTAGCAAACGGATCGGCGAAAGTACGAAAGCGGGTTGACTTGTTGTCCCCAAGCAGAGGCTGGGGGCTTTCATTTGAGGCGCGAGGAGGAAATACTTGAAAGGTACGGCCGCACCGCCCGGCGAGCCTTTCGGGAGGACTCCAATGTCAGCGAGTCCAGTCAGTATTCTTCCCCACCCCCTCGGTCGTGTCGTCTCACAGCGCAGCATCGACGCCAACCGGCGCAACGCATCGCGCTCGACCGGTCCGCGCACTGCGCAGGGTAAGGCGCGCGTCGCCCGCAACGCGATCAAACACGGGTTCTTCGCGGGCCCCGCGCGATGGACGCCGCATCAGCAACGTCAGTTCGACGAGACACTCGACGGTTTGCGCGCGGATCTTCAGCCGCAGAGCCCGGTGGAAGAGAGCTGCGTCGCCACGATGGCGATGGCCTTCATCAGGATGGCGATGCTGCTGCGCTTCGAGGCGATCGCTGCATTCAAATGCCATCAGCGCCGCGAACGGGAATTCGAGCAGAAAATCGCGACCTCCGAGCACCAGGTGGCAGCGCAACTCATCCGCGAGCGCGAGCGGTTGCAACGCGCCGGGCTATGGGGTCCAACGATACCCGACGATCGCGAGGTGCGTGCGATCCTGCGTTACGAGGGACGCCTCAATCGCCTTATCGCGTCCGCGGACCGCATGCTGCGAGAGGGGCGGAAGAGCCGCGACGCACTCACAAAAGTGCAAAAACAAACCCATTGCGAAATCCGGCAATACCGCCCAAGCGCGGCCCTTGATCGGCCTTCATCGGAGCAGTCAGCGCGGATCGTTACGCCATCAGCGAGCGCTTCTGAAAATGCAAAAACAAACCCAAATACCCCAGCATTGACGGGCAATCGTCATCAGCGGCGAAGCATGGAGGCCTTGCAGCGGCGGGCATGACAAGCTGCGAAAACAAACCCATTATTCGGCATCGCCGAATAATGGTCCTGAGGCCCGGCGAAGGACCTCGATAGGCACCGAGTCGAGGTCCGGAATTGCGAAAACAAACCCATTATTCGGCACCGCCGAATAATGGTCCTGAGGCTCGGCGAAGGACCTCGATAGGCACGGAGTCGAAGGCCAGAACTGCAAAAACAAACCCATTCGACCGGTGCCGCTCAGCGCGCCGAACCCGTCACCACGATCATCGTCGTTCCCGGTGGCGGGGTGGTATCGATCGCGAGGTTGGCGCTGACGCTGCCCGCGCTCGGTGGCGCGAAGTGAATCGTGATCGGCCGGGTCTCCCCAGGTGCAAGTTCGAATGCAATCGGGCCGTCGTCCAGCGTCAGCGTCGAGCCCGCCGCGAATGGCTGGACGGTTCCCGATAGCATGCCCTTGCCGGAGTTCTTGAGGATCATCGTTTTGGCCACCGACGACCCAGGCTTGGCGGCGAGCGATACGTGATGCGGCACCGCAAGTTTCCCCGCCTGCACCGTCGCGCTAACCGCGACGTTCACCTGCGGATGCTTGGGATCGCCGCTACTGATCGAAAGGCCCTGACTCGGGGTCCCGACCGTATCGGTCGCGAGCTCGATCGTCACCGATACTCTGGTGGCCGGCGGCAAGGTGTAGTGGCCTCCTCCGACAACCTTGAACGGCGCGGCGAGGGTCCCGATATCAACCGTGAGCGTCGAGGAGAGACTGCGATTGGTGACCATGAAGGTAAGCGGCGCCGCGGGCATCCCGACTCCAACCGCTGGGAAGCGCACCGACTTTGGCACGCTGAGCGTTCCACCATTCGGCTCCGGCGCTGGAGTAGGAGTCGGCGTAGCGCTCGCGCTCGAGGTCGGCGTCATCCCGCCGGTAGTGGTGGCGGTCGGCGTCGATGTAGCGGTCGGGCTCGTATGCGTGAGGTAATTCTTCGCCGCATTCGCAAAGGTGTTGAAGTCGACGGTGCCCCATCCGGTGGACTGATCGTATCCGGGGCCGGCGCTGAAGCCCGCAACCCCATTGTAGTTGTTGTTGCCGTTGGTGACGTCGCGAAAGCCGGCCGTCGCGTACTGCGTGCCGGCGAGGTTGTAGATGAGCGGATTGAGGTTGCCGAGGCGAGTGATGCCGCTCAGTTGCGCAATGACGCGGGAGAATCCCGCCCATATCGGCGCCGAGAGACTGGTGCCGCCGATGCAACACGTTATCTTCGCGGTACCGTTCTGATCGTCCGCGATGAAAACGCCGGGAAGGATCGGGCTCGCCATCAGTGCGATGTCGGGCACGTCGCGCGCGCCGTCATTGGGAAGCCCCAACCCGGTTTGATAGCTGGGCTTGGCGAAGAACTGACTGGCCCCGCCGCCGGTCGCGCCGATGCCATCGTTCCAGACGTTTTCGGCCGTGTGGCCAACGTCGTTTCCGCCCGAATAGACCGGGGTGAATTGCGTGCCCCCGACTGCGGTGACGTTGGGATCCGCGGACATCTCGTTGACCAATCGCGAGGTCCCGACCACGCAGGAACCGTTGCTGCTCGCGAGGCCCGCCGCGCCCTGATCGCCGGACGAGACGAACACGCTCTGCCCCTGCGCGGCCGCCTGCACGAAAATCGGATGGAGCGTGTTGTTGATGAAGGACGCGGTCGGCCCGCAGAACGCGTAGCTGATACTGATCGCGCCGCATGCATTGTCGGTCACCGCCGCACTGATGTCGGTGACCAGATTGCTTCCGTAATGGTAATCGATCGAGGCGCCGGGCGCGGCCGCATGCGACCATTGCAGATCGAGTTCGGCCTCCGCTTCGGCGCTGTTGAAGCCGGGATCGGCGCCGTGCAGCTTGCGGGTGAAACTGATCGCGGGCAAGTCGAATTGGTTGGCAAACGTGGTCATGGTGGAGTTGCGAAAGTCGGAGACGCCGACGATCGCGATGCACTGGCCGCTGCCGTCCTGTCCGACGCCGACCGCTTCGTTGTAGAAGGTGCGCATGTCGGCGGGACCGAAAGCCTCGCTGCTGCCGATGATGACGCCGCCGATTGGCGTCGGGTCGGAGCTCTCCGATGAATCAATCTCCGCCTGCGCGAGCTGAACGGTCCGCGCATCGGGCTCCGGCGATTTGTTCTGATTGCCCTTCGCATGCGGCAACTGATGCGTGACCGGAACTGCGTGCGTCATGTTGTCCATGCCAAGGATGGCGCCGATCACATTCGCGAGCGGTCGCGGCACCACCGGATCGGAAGTGTTGGCATACACGCTGCCGTCGCCGAAGCGGGCGATCCTCACATCGAAGGCCTGCTGCGCCTGCGCGACGGTGCCCTTGAACTCGAGGTAGCCCGGCGCCCGGCTCGCGATCGCGAAGCCTTCGCTCATGAGCCAATGTTCCAGCGCCTCGACCTCGGAACTGCTCGGACCGAAGCGGCTAAAGAACTCGCCGGTCTTCAGCCACTGGTGATATCTCGCGGATGCGGGCTTCTGCTGATCCTCGAGCAACTGGTCAAGCGCTGCCTGGTGGCGAACGGCGAACCTGATCTGCATCTCGAGGGGAGCGTCGAGGGCGGCATTGCCAAGCGGCGCGAAAACCTCAGCCTGGAGCGGATGGTTCCCACTCAATCGGAGGCGATCATCCGCATAGCCGGGATCTGAATGGCTTCCGAGGAGCGACCAGGCGAACGCGCAAAGCCCCAGCGCAAGGGCAACAACTCTCCCACTTCGAACCGGCAAACGCACAGATGCCTCCCCCGTAAACCCAGGCTTAGCAAGCAATTAGGAAACCAGCGAAAAGTCCCATGATTTGCTGGAATTTTGCCAGCGGGAGCCAGTCGATCGTCACCTCGATGCTACGTTGCGGACGCTCGGCCGCCACTGGCGC
>JBGPMZ010000019.1:0-12034 GCA_041487255.1 Binataceae bacterium (SeqCode)
GAGATCGTTGCCGAGAAGAAAACCTCGCCGGGCAATGCGTTGCTCGACGTCGCGTGCGGAACCGGCATGCATCTGTCGTTTCTTCGAAAATACTACGCCGTAGAAGGAGTCGATCTGACACCCGAGATGCTCGAGATCGGGCGCGCACGCCATCCCGAAGTCGTCTTCCACGAAGGCGACATGCGCAGGTTCGATCTCGGCCGCAGATTCGATGTCGTGACTTGCCTCTTCAGCTCAATCGGATACATGAAGTCGCCGCATGACTTGCGCGAGGCGGTCATCAACATGGCGCGTCATCTACAGCCTGGCGGCGTGCTTGTCATCGAGCCGTGGCTGACCGAAGAGACATGGAAGCCGGGCGGTGTTCACGCGCTCTACGTTGACAAACCCGACTTCAAGATTGCTCGCATGGACATCCCGTCGGCGAAGGGACGGATGTCGGTTTTCAAATGGCACATGCTGATCGGAACGTCGGCGGGAATCGAATATCTGACCCAGAAGCATGAGCTTTTTCTATTTAACAACGCCGAATATATCGAGGCGCTCAACGCAGCCGGGCTGGATGTATCGTACGATGAGAAGGGACTGATGAATCGCGGCCTCTTCATCGGCACGTCGATCACACTCATGCCAAAAGCACGCAATGGATGATCGAGCGGGTCAGGCAGCGCCAAGGAATTCGCTTCGAAAATACTACAAAAGATGAGAGCCTGAACATTGATGTTCAGGCTCTCGGGTTTTCTCTCCTGACGATTGTAGGTTAGAAAGCCGCGTACCAGGGCGTTTCGTGAGGATCCTGGATCTGGAAGTTGATGTTATATGACGTTAGTAAAGTTCCTTGCGCATGCTGCAAGTTGATCTTCGCATTCTCGAGGTCCACGAATGCCTGCACCTGGCTTCCTTCGGCCTGCACCTCTTCCGACTGGAACTGCAGTAGGTCGTGGGTGGTCGCCATCCCGACGCGAAATCTGACGTTTTCGTCATTGAGCGATTGTCTCGCGTAGAAGGTCGCTTGCTCGGTTGCCAGCGCGCGCTTTTGATCCGCATACAGGTTCGCGAGCGCGTTTTCGATCTGCACTACCGCGGCCGATAGCTGCGCGCGATACTGCATCCGCGACTGCTCGTACTGGACGCGCGATTGTGCGAGCGCGGCGCGCGGGGCGGCGTCGTCGAGCGGCATTTGAAAGGTCATTACCGCCGCATAGCTGTAATAGGTGAAGTTCCACATTCGATTCAGCGCATCGCCGTAGATGCCGCCGAAGGGCAGCCGATTTCCCGAGTTGACGGCAAAGGTCCCGCCTGCGGGCGTGCAATTGCCGGAGTTCGGCGTTCCCGGAGGGCCGGTGAACGGAGCACTGCACGGCGCGGTGCCCGCGGTCGAGTTCACGCCAATCTGGCCGCCGAAATTCAGCTGCGGGAGCATCTGATTTTCCGAAAACTGCACCTGCAGCAAGGCCGCGCGAATCGCCTCACGCATCGAGGCCAGCGAGGGGCGATATTCGACTGCGGCGCGCAGCGCACCGTCTTCATCGATGGTGATCGATTCGTGCGGATTCGGCACCTCCGCGGGTTCGACTTCCGCGGGCAGGAAGGTGCCCTCCGGATTGAACATCACATCCTGGCGGAGCTGCGCGCGGGCCGTTTTAAGGTTCGCCTCGGCGGTGAAGACATTGGCCTCGGCGGTTGCGGCCGCCGATTGCGCTTCCTGCAGATCGAGTGGCGCCAGGGTGCCGACCCGCACCGAAATCGAGTTCTGGCGCACCAGATCCTGGTTGAACTTGAGCGCCGCGCGCGCGACGTTCAGATTCTCCTCGCTCAGAACCACGTTCCAGTAGTCGCCGGTGATTTGCTGAACGAAGTCCTGGAGCGATTGTTCGTAAGTCCACTGCGCCTGCTTCTGCTGCGATTCGGCCACCCGCACGTTGATGGTCGCGAACCGCCATCCGAAGTTCTGCAGCAGCGGCTGCGAGAGCGAGACCGCGAGGGTCGGATTGTAGGACGGATTGATCGATGCGAAACGGGAGTTGGACAATACGCGCTGGTTGTTAAAGGTGACGCCCATCGTTCCGTTGGTAAGCGCCGAAAGTTTGTTGACCCCGAAGTTCCAGTCGTAGACCTTTTGCGCAAAGGCGGTCGCGCCGCCGGT
Source organism: Binataceae bacterium (SeqCode) (assembly GCA_041487255.1). Classification (GTDB taxonomy): domain Bacteria; phylum Desulfobacterota; class Binatia; order Binatales; family Binataceae; genus DATGKG01. Next base: position 2,147 of record JBGPMZ010000019.1, read on the forward strand.
CAATAAAATCGAAGTGGCAGGTACCACGGTTTTGATGACGTCGATTTGCGAAGTCAGGTTGGGATCGAATGCGCCATTGGCCTGGCGGATCGCTTCCTGGCTCCCGACCGGAGTCAGCTCGATCGCCTTGACGTTGGGATTGTTGCGCAGCGCGATGTAGACCGCTTCCTTGAGCGTCATCTTGCGAGCGACCTGGTCGGCGGTGCGCAGGTAGCTTTCGCTAATCAAACTCTCGGGCGGAACCTCCTGCGTGGGCGACCATTGATGCGCGAAGATCGAAGGAAACGCGAGCGCCGAATCGTTGCGTTCGAATTGTCCGGTCTTATGCACCGGCACACTGGTATCAGGCGGCGATTGCGGCCCAACCGCAATGCCTTGCAGCGGAATCGTTCCACTGGTGGCCGGCGCCTGCAGACCTGGATCGGGCGGCGCGGGCGGCTCATAGGCGCCGCTGGTAGATGATGCGCCTGGGCGCGGCGACTTTTGCGCGGCCGCCAGACCTGCCTCGCCCAGCAACATGCCGCAGGTTGCGATGATGATGACGGCGCGTCTGATCGACTTCGACATCTCGAAAATCCTCCATGCCATCGCGTCGGTCAGCCCGACGCCGGCAAACGACCGATTACAGAGCTTGCACAGTTCGATTCGGGCCGCGATTATATCCAAGCCGGTTCGCGATGTCTGCGGACTGAGCAAGCGGGATTGGTCAGTTGCAGTTGAACATGAGGACGCGCATACGCGGATCGCGTTTCGCCGTCGCCATCGGTGTGATAGCGGCCTCGATGGCGCTTGCCGCTATCGAATCGGCCCGGCATTCGGTCGCCTTTGCGCAGGCAGTTACTGGAGCTCCGGGTGCGCCGGTGGCCCCGAGAATCGTGGGTGCGCCACAGAACACTACCGGTACCAGGTCGGTGACCAGCCTCGTCCTTCCGGCTACGCGACCAGCCGCGCCAGTGGCCGGCGCGCCCGCGGCGTTCAACACTGCCAGCGCGCTGCCGCGGCTCGCGCCCGCGCCGATAGTGGTGCAAGCGGCGCCTATGCCGGGGCAGCAGAGCTTCCGGTGCTCGTGTTTCGGCTTTGGCACCGGCACCCGATGGATCGGAGTTGTTCCCGCCGCAAACTTCACCCAGGCCGATGCGGCCGCGCAGGGGCAATGCGTCAACTATCTGCTCAACTCCAATGCGCCCTCGTCGAGTTTGCCCGTATCGGCGGGAGGTTTCACCACGCGAAGCCCGTATCCCGCCGTCAATCCGAATATTGCGCCCGGTAACGTCGCGACCTTTCGCACCGGTATCACCGCGCAGACCCAGATCTCCGCGGCCGCGGCCGGTGCTGCGACGCTGGCGACCTATTGCCAGCGATGCGCCTGCAACTAGATTAGCTTCGCGAGTTCGATAGGAATCGGAGCGGTCACTTTGCTCGCGCCCGAGGCGGGCGAGGCGAATTCGACTTCCGATAGATGCAGCCAAAAGCGTCCCGGGGCCAGGTCCGAGGCCGCGCCCCCATACAGATCGTCACCAACCAGCGGAAATCCCGCATTCGCAAGATGCACTCGAATCTGGTGACGCACGCCGGTTGATGGCATGACAGAGACCAGCGTGAAGGTCCCCACCCGTCGCATCGGCTCGACCCGTGTGAGCGCGGGCCGCGCGCCGAGCCTGGCGCTGTCGGATTCGGCGGATACCACGGTCATCTTGCGCCGATTCTTCGGATGATGCGCGATCGGAGCGTTGAGGTAGAGCGGCGACGACAGCTTTCCCGACACCAGGGCGAGATACTTTCGTTTGACGGCGCCGGAGCGAAGCGCACTCCGGAGGCTCGTGAACGCATCGGCAGTGCGCGCGATCATTAGCGCTCCCGAAGTTCCATTGTCGAGCCGATGAATCAAGCCACCTTCGATGGGCTTGTCGCCGATAGACCCCGTTTCAGGAAATCGCGCGACGACCGCGTTCATCACAGTTCCGCGCTCACCCGGCCTGAGCGGATGACAAGGGACGCCGCCCGGTTTGTTCACGATGATGAGCGCGGGATCTTCAAAAAGGATCTCGATTTGAGTTTCCGCGTCAGCCTCAATTGCCGCCGCGTTTGGTGGCGCTTCGACTTCGACATTATCGCCGGCCTGCACGGCCACGCTCTTGATGCCGCGTCGTCCGTTGAGCAGCACCGCGCCGCGCGCCACCATCTCGCGCGCATCGCGGCGCGACGCCGCATGCCCAGTGCGCACCAGGTAATGGTCGAGTCGCTCGCTGTTCGTACTACTCAATGAGTCTGCGTTGGCGGGGCGATGGAGGACGGAATATTGCGATACGCGGGGAATTGTCGCGATGCCGCGTAGACCAGAATCGCGAGGACGATGATCGCCGTCACGATGTCGAGGAATTCGACCTTGGTCGAGCCCTTTTGCGCTGTTGGTAATCTGAAGTTGCTCATCCTCGGACGTCCTTCCATCACATGCCCGCCGCGCTGCGTGCCGCCGAGCGTACCGCATTGCCACCGGCGTTCACAGGCAGGCCAAACAGCCGCCGCAGTTCCTTGCCGGTGGCAGACTTCTCCGACGCCGCAACTTTAAGCGGCGGTCCCGCCGCCACGATGCGTCCGCCCTCATCGCCACCGCCGGGCCCAAGATCGATCACATAATCGGCATGCGCGATAAATTCGAGGTTGTGCTCGATGACCACCAGGGTGTTGCCTTCGGTGACCAAGCGCCCGAGCACGCGCATCAACCGCTTGATATCGGCCGAGCTGAGTCCGGTGGTCGGCTCATCAAGGAGGAACATTCGAGGCAGCGCTTTTCCACTCTGGTTGAGCGGCGCGGGCTCGAGATCGGCGAGCAGGAAGCGCGCGATTTTCAGCCGCTGCGCTTCGCCGCCCGACAGCGTCGAGGTGGTCTGACCGAGCCGGACGTAACCAAGTCCGACCGCGCTCAGCGCGTTGAGCCGCTTCAGGATCGCCTTGTGATGAGCGAAGAACTTGAGCCCGTCATCGACGGTAAGATCGAGCACGCGATCGATGTTGAGCTTCTGGTAGCGGATCCCGAGGATGTGACTCTGGAAGCGGCGTCCGTCGCAATGATCGCAGGGGACTTCGAGATCCGCCATGAAATGCATTTCGATGGTGACGGTGCCGGTCCCGGCACATTTCTCGCACCTTCCGCCCGCAACGTTGAAGGAAAAATCGCGCGAGGTGACGCCCAGCCGCTTAGCCTCCGCGGTCGATGCGAACAGCTTACGGATGTCGTCATAGATTTTCAGATAGGTGGCGGGATTAGACCGCATCGAGCGCGTCGGCAGCTCCTGGCCCATGTGAATCATCGCGCCGATCATTTCGAAGCCATCGATGCGCGCACACTCGCCGGCCTCGACCGCCTCGCCCCGGCGCCGCAGATAGTTGTTGTAGAGCACGTCCTCAACCAGGGTCGATTTGCCCGAGCCCGACACCCCGGTCACGCAGACCATCCTGCCGAGCGGAATCGCTAGGTCGAGGTTTTGCAGATTGTGCTCGCGCGCACCCTTGATGCGAATGGCGGCGTCATGCCTGGTGAAGCGTCGCTCGCGCGACATCGCACGCATGAGCAGCACGCGTCCCGCGGTGCCGTTAGCGCTCGCAATCGCGCTTCGGGAAGGAGCGCCGGTGTACTTCAGCGCGCCGCCCTCGCTGCCGCCGCCGGGCCCCAGCTCGACGACGAAATCGGCGCCGTCGATGATCGTCGAATCATGCTCGACGACGACCACCGTGTTGCCCAAATCGCGCAGATGGCGCAGCACCGAGAGCAAGCGGCGCGCGTCAGCTGAATGGAGGCCAACGGTCGGCTCATCGAGGGCGTACAGCGTTCCGACCAGCAGGCTGCCGAGCGCGCTCGCCAGATGGATTCTCTGCGCCTCGCCACCCGACAGCGTGCGCGCCTGGCGTTCCAGGGTGAGATACCCGAGCCCGACCTCGGTTAGGTAGTCGACGCGGTTGTTCAATTCGCGCAGCACGCCGGCGCATCGATCGGAAATCGCGGCGTTTCGTTTGAGCGAGTCGATCCATTCCGGGAGTTCATTCACGGACAGCCTGCCGATGTCCGCGATCGATGCGCCATCGACGCGCACGTTCAACGCCTCGGACTTGAGCTTGCTGCCGGAGCACACCGAGCAAGGCACAAAGCGACGATACTTCGCGAGCAGGATACGCACATGGGTCTTGTAGCGGCGGCCCTCCAGCCAACGGAAGAATCCGCGCACCCCAGGCCAGCGGTCGTTGTCGAATTCGCGGCGTCCACGTTTCTCGCCCTCGGCAGCCGCCTCGGCCGGTCGCGGCTCGCCCTCGACCAGCCAGTGACGCTCCTGGTCGGTCATCTCGCGAAACGAAACCGCGGTGCGGATCTTCCGTTTGCGCGCGAGCTTGATCATCCATTCGCTCATCTCGCGATATGCGGGCGTTCGCCACGGCGCGATCAGGCCCTGCCGAATCGAGAGATTCGGATTGGGAATCACTTTCTCGAGGTCCAGCTCGACGGTGCGCCCGAAGCCCTCGCATTCGGGACACGCGCCGATCGGGCTGTTGGACGAAAACAGCGCCGGGGTGGGTTCGGGAAAGGGAGTACCGCAGCGCGAGCAGTTGAAGCGGCGATCGAGATCGATCGAATCGATTTCCGCGACCACACCCTCGCGACGCTCCGCGCGAATCACCCGCGCGCGGCCCGCGCCCAGGTAAAATGATTTCTCGAGCGCCTCGCGCACGCGCTCAGCCTCGCCGTCGCCGGTGACGGATACGCGATCGACGATGGCGTCGAGTGGAACCTTGCGTAAGGCGCCGCCATTTTTCAGATGCTCGGCGAACTCCGCCGTCTCAACGATCGCGCCGGCTTCAAACATGCGATGATATCCGTTCGCGATGAGCCAGTTGGCGGCCTCGAACGGCGAACGCGAGCCCAGCTCGAAGGGCGCGGTGAAGATGTACATCGCGGGCGTCGCGAGCACGCGCCGGCCCGCGCCCTCGACCGTGTCGCGGGTCACCTCGTTGCCGCAGGTCGGGCACACAGTCTTGCCTACCGTCGCGAAAAGTAACCGGATGTAATCGTTGATCTCGGTGACGGTTCCGACCGTCGAGCGCGCGTTCTTGATGGTGTTCTTCTGGCGCAGCGCGAGCGCCGGTGGAATGTCGGAAATCGCATCGACGTCGGGGCGCTCCATCCGCGCCAGAAACATCCGCGCATAAGTCGAAAGCGACTGGACGTAGCGCCGCTGCCCCTCGGCATAAAGGGTGTCGAACACCAGGCTCGACTTGCCGGAGCCCGAGACACCGGTGACGACGGTCAGCTTGCCGCGGGGAATTTCAAGCGAGATGTTTTTGAGGTTGTGAGTGCGGGCGCCGATGATTTTGATGAAACCATGCAAGCGGCGCTGCACCTATCGAGGGTCGGAAATCGGGCGCGCTTTCTTTTTGCGTTCGCCGGGGAATTCGTCCGCGACCTTCGCGTACAGGTCGGCGAGTGCGAAGTCGAATTTGGTTTGCAGCCGCTTGGTTTCCTTCTCGCGGGCGGGGTCGGGAAGATCCTTCAACTTGGAGAGATCGTCCTCCAGTTGGATCATCAGCTTGTTGCGCTGAATCAGGTATTGATAACCGTCCATATAGATTCCGAAAACTGCTGCCTTCCTTCACCTTCTCTCCCTACTGGGAGAGATAAGAGTGAGGGCTGGGCTGGCTAAGATGCGTCTCAATAGGCCACTTAAACCTCAAATTCCAAAGGGACTAATTATACGGTATCTTCCGATTCGCGAACAGTCCGCAAACTCCTTCCAGTGGCAACTCCATCCACATCTGCATCGATTCCGATTCTCACCGCGTGGGATGAGCCGAAGCTTCGGCACGGATTTCTCGGCCGCGTCGGCGGTGTGAGCACCGGACCGTACGAGAGTCTCAACCTCGCATACTGGGTCGGCGACGAAAGCGCGCACGTCGATGAGAACTGGCGCCGGCTGCGCGAGGTCATCGGCGCCGCGCCGATCGCGCGATGCCATCAGGTCCATGGCACGAACGTCAGAGTCGTTACCGCAGAGAACATCATCGAGAAGCCCGAAGGCGATGGGATGGTCACCGCCGAGCAGGGAATTCTGCTGGCCGTCGCGAGCGCGGATTGCGTGCCGATTCTGATGGCGGATGATGCGTGTAAAGTCGTAGCGGCGATCCATGCGGGATGGCGCGGCGTTATCGCCGGGATCGCACAAGGAGGTGTCGTTGCGATGGAAAGCCTCGGCGCCGGGCGAAAGCAGATTCGTGCGGCGTTGGGACCGTCGATCGGGCAGTGTTGTTTCGAGGTCGATGAGGAACTCGCGGATCGCTTCGCGCGCGAAGTTGCCGGATCCGATCGGCACGCGCGTCCCGGACGGCAAGGCAAGTCACACCTCGATTTGCGCGCCATCGTCGCGGATCAACTGATGCGCGCGGGACTTCGTCGCGAATCGATCACGAACGTCGGGCCGTGCACCAAATGCGCAAACGATCGATTCTTCTCGCGCCGCGCCGATGCATCCTCGGGCCTGCAGCTCAGCTTCATCGGTATTCGCGCATGAGGTAACGTTACGCATCGCGCCAGCCTCGGTCCTTTCATGAAAAAACTCACCACCAAAAAGGGCGCTGTGATGCGCAAGGTTCGCAAGCCGATTCCGCCGCCGTCGCGCGTCGAGGAGGACCTCAAGCGCTATCATCGTGAGCGCGAGCGGGAGCGACTGCGGCGCGAGAGCGAGCAGATCGAGGAAACCATCAAACGCTGATGACTATGCCATTAAAAGGGCGAATCAATTTGGCGCTGATTGGCGCCGGCTTCATCGGCCAGGTTCATTCGAAAATGCTGCGGCTCATTGCGGACCGCACTGACGGCGGAGTACGCGTCGGTTCCGTCTACGATCGCTCGCTCGCTGCCGCAGAAAAGCTTGCCGGGCGATGGCCGGGGGCCAGGTCGGTAAGCGCGCGTGGCGAAATCCTCGACGATCCCTCCCTCGATGCCGTGTTCATCTGTACCCCGACCGCGACGCATCGGGATATATGTATCGCGGCCGCCCAGGCCGGGAAGCACATCTTCTGCGAAAAGCCGCTTGCGATGAGGTCTGTGGACGCGGCAGAGATGCAAGCCGCGATTGGGCGTGCGGGCGTCGTCGGTCAAGTCGGCTTGGTGATGCGTTTCGCGGCGAGTTACACCGTGATGGGCGCGCTGGCTAACGATTCGGCGGCAGGCAGGATCCTCGCGGTTACGATGCGTGACGATCAGGAGTTTCCGATTCGCGGCTCCCACCCGAGTCTGTGGCGCAACGATCCGGCGCTCACCGCGGGCGGCGCGTTGGCGGAACATAGCGTGCACGATATCGATATGTTCACCTGGCTGTTCGGCCCGATTGCCCGGCTCAATTGCATGACCCGGATCGTGAATGGCGCGTCGGGCATCGAGGATGTTGGCCTCCTGCAGTTCGAGTTCGCTGGTGGTTTTCATGGCCAGCTTACGTCGATATGGCATGCGGTGTCGCAACGCGCATCGAATCGTCGTATGGAAATCCTGTGCGAGAATGTCATGCTCGCGATCGATGACGATGTCGGCGAGTCCATCTACGTGCACCGCGCGGACGGACCTGCGGAACGCGTCGAGAAGGCCGAAACGATGATGCGCTTCGAGGACATCATACTTAAACAGCGCCCATATCTCGCGCCGCTACGCGATATCCTCGAACTGCCCTATGCGCTCGAGGATGCGGCCTTCATTGCGGCGTTGCGCGGCGAGACCGCGCCCGATCCGTCTTTCGCTGCGGGCATAGCTGTGCAGCGCGTCGTCGAGGTAGCATACGAATCGGCGCGGTTGGGAGCGCCCGTCGAACTCAAAGTTCCGGGAGGACGAAACCATGGCTAGCGCAACCCCCAGCAATCCATCGCAAATCATTCGGGTCAGCGAACGCGCGTGGGAGCCGATGTCGCCCACCATCAAGTTCAAAAACCTATGGTCCGATCCTTCATCGAAGAGACGCGCGCAACTCACACGCTTCGAACCAGGCGCGACGTTACCAATACATCGCCACGTCGGCGACGAGCTGCTCTATGTGATCGAAGGATCGATCTCCGATGAATCGGGCACCACCGCGGCCGGCAGCGTGGGCTATCGTCCCAACGGATGCGTGCATTCAGTCACCAGCAAAACCGGCGCGACGGTGTTCGCAATCATCACCGGCGGCATCGAGGCCGCGAGCGAAATCGGCGCGGCGCCGCGCTCGCAGACTATCGTGCTGAGCGACCTCGCGTGGACAGACGCGTTGCCTGGGGTGCGGCAGAAGCCCATCTGGCACGACAAGGAGACCAAACGCCGCGCGGTGCTGGCGCGCTTCGATCCGGGGGCGAAGCTGCCGATCCATCGCCACGTCGGCGACGAACTCATCTTCGTCATCGAGGGCTCGAACGCGGACGAATCCGGTGAGGTGATGACCGGTGACATGAACTATCGTCCCAACGGATGCGTGCACACCGTCACCACTCGTAACGGCGCGACCGTACTGGCGATGGTCTCCGGCGGCGTCGAAATGCTCGCATGATACAAGCGGTTCGTCCGGAGCCGTTCACACCACTTTTCTGAAGGCGATCGCGGGCGGGAGGTGTGCCGCCCGGCCGACTGGCGCGGCGGCGCTTAGAATACTCACCCCAAGTGCGATGACTATCGCCCAGGCCGCGGTGTCCGGCGCAACCGCCATGTATCCAAGTCCTCCAGTGAGCGCGCCCAGCGAGATGCCTCCGTGGAAGCACCACAGCGCGGCTCCAGCGCCGACAACTGCTCCCGCGAGGCCGATTAGCGCGGCCTCCGCCAGTAGCAGCGTCACCACGTTAACGCGCTGGAAGCCGAGCGCGCGCATTACCGCAACCTCGCTGATGCGATCGCGCACCATCATCGCCATTGAGTTGGCCGCGATCAGCAGCACCGTCAAGAGCACCACGATGGACAGGCTGTACATGATGGTCTTGATGTCTCCGATGCCGGTGACGGCGCTGGCCAGCGCATCGGATTCCTCGGTGGTCTCGGTCTCGGCCTCGGAGTTATGAAAGTTCTCGTCGATTTCGCCGATCACCTGATCCATGTTTTCGGGGCGATCGACCTTCACCGCCAGGAATGACGCGCGGTCCTGAACATCGGCGCCATAGGTGTTCTTGATTGCTTCGTCGAAGAGCCTGCGATCGAAGAACAACGCGCGCGAGGTGAGCAGGGTCGTCATTTCGAGCTTCGGGATCAGGTTCAACGTGAGTTTGGGATTTTCGGGATCGCGCAAAGTGATCGGTTGCCCGAGCTTCCAGCCGTGCTCGCGCATGAGCACCGATCCCACTGAAGCGCTGCGCCGATCGGAAAAAAATTGCTTGCGTACTTCCGGTGGCACCTGCGGATCGTTCTCCGCGCTGACCGAAAAGATATCCTCGGTGATACCGAACGTCGTGATGTTGTCGCGAGGGTCGCGGTAAATCGTGTTGAACTGGATCTCCGGAGCGCATGCGAGCACGTGCGGCATCTTCTTGATGTCGTTGCAGTACTTCGCGGGCAGCTTGTAGGAGTTATGCGCGATGACGATCAGCCGTAGACCCTGGGCGGCGTCGGCGGCGATACGATCCATCGAGACCGGCACCGCCACCAAAACCGTGTACAGAAAGACAGCGACCGCGAACACCAATGCAGTGAGGATCGTCCGCCGAAGCTGACGGCGCATGTTGCGCAAGGCAACGAGCAGGAGCTTCGGCACCATCAGCCTTCCCGCAATGATTCGATCACGCCGATTCGCGCCGCGCGCCAGGCCGGCGCCAATCCGCCGACTACGCCGATTACGCCCGCAGCGATCAGCCCGGCCGCGATCGCGTCCGGAGTTAAGCGATATGAGAAGAACGTCGAGC
>JBGPMZ010000020.1:0-11853 GCA_041487255.1 Binataceae bacterium (SeqCode)
CGAGCTCCGGTCGCCGAATCACGCCGACGAACTTACGCCACATCGCCTCGTTGCCGACCGCGATGTTGAACACCCGATCCGAGGCCTTGAAGACCCCATGCGGCGAGGACAACGGATGATGATTGCCCGCCGGCCCGGGCGTTCTACCCGTATCGAAATAGATTCCCGCCGACCAACTCAGGATGCTGACGATGGATTCGAGGAGCGACGTCTCGACCCGCTGGCCGCGGCCCGTGCGATGGCGCGCCTCCAGCGCGAGCAGAATTCCCTGCGCCGAGAAAATTCCACCGAGCAGATCGCATATCGCGATGCCGACACGCGTCGGTCCGCTCTCGACGGTGCCGGTCACGCTCATCAGTCCGGACATCCCCTGCGCGATCTGATCGAAGCCGGGATAATCGCGCAGCGGCCCGCTCGCGCCGAACCCGGAGATGCTGCAGGTGATGATATTCGTGGATTGCGCGAGGACAACGCCTCGTACCCGAAGCCCATCGCGTCGATGACGCCGGGGCGAAAGTTGTCGACCACCACGTCGGCGGACTCGAGCAGGCGCGCCAGGACCTCGCGGCCTTGCGGGTTCTTTGTGTCGATTTGGACGCTCTTCTTCGATCGATTCGAGCTCAGGAAGAAGTAGTTGTCTTTTCCCGAATACGTCCCGAGGTCGGCGCGCGCACCTTCGACCGGTTCGACCTTAATGATCTCCGCGCCGTAATCGCCGAGGATTTGCGTGCAGAACGGGCCCGCGAGATAGCGGGTGAGATCGATTACCTTGATGCCGTCAAGCGGCGGAGCCTCATTCATCGCAGCCTCCGTTGATCTTTCCTCGTAACTGACATCTTCAAAACACGTCTTATTTAGATGATGGAAACTTACTGGAACGGCGGTGCTGCCGACACCTATAATCGACGTATCCGCATGACGTTCCAATTCTGGAAATTGGGCTGGCGACTCCTCGCCGTCGCCGTACTCATTGTTGCCGTCGCCGCCTGGTTTTTCCGTGGCGGATCGAGCGGCGCACAATACGTCACCGCGGCGGCCTCGCAGGGCGAAATCGTGCAGGCCGTTACCGCGACCGGAACCGTCAATCCGGTGGTGACGGTACAGGTCGGCAGCTATGTTTCGGGACCCATCGTGCAGATGCTGTGCGACTTCAACACCCAGGTCAAAAAGGGCCAGCTCTGCGCCAAGATCGATCCGCGCACCTATCAGAACACCCTCGACCAGGCGCAGGCCAACCTCGCCAACGCGAACGCGCAGTTGCAGAAGGATAAGGCGACCCTCGAATATGCGAAGATCACATACCAGCGCGACGCGAAGCTTCTCGACGAGAACGTCATCTCGAATGACACTCTCGACAGCGCCAAAAGCACCTTCCATGCGGCCGAGGCGCAGGTCGGCGTAGACAGTGCCGCCATCATGCAGCAGCAGGCGGCGGTGAAGGCGGCGGAGGTCAGCCTCGGATACACGAGCATCATTTCGCCGGTCGACGGAACAGTGGTGTCGCGCAACGTTGACCTGGGGCAGACGGTCGCGGCGAGCTTCCAGACCCCGACCTTGTTTCTGATCGCGCAGGACCTCACCAAGATGCAGGTCGACACTAACGTCAGCGAATCCGACGTGGGTCCGGTGCACTTCGGACAGAAGGCCGGCTTCACTGTCGATGCCTTCCCCGATCGGACTTTTTGGGGCGAGGTCGCGCAAGTGCGCCAATCGCCCATCACCGTGCAGAATGTCGTGACCTACGATGTGGTCATCGCGGTTTCGAATCCCGAGCTGCTGCTCAAGCCCGGGATGACGGCCAACGCGCACATCGTGATCGCCGAGCGCGACCAGGCCCTGCGGGTACCGCTGCAGGCGCTGCGTTTCTCACCCGAGGGAACCCGAACCGGCGAGCATCCGCACTCGCGCGGCGGCAACGCCCAGTCCAATCGCAACGCCCACGTGTGGGTGTCCGACGGCGGAAAGCCGCGCAAGGTCGATGTGGTCCGCGGCCTTGATGACGGCAATATGGTCGAAATCGTCAGCGGCGATCTTCATTCCGGGGACCAGGTCGTCATCGATGAAACGCGACGAAGCGTGGTGCAGTCCTCAGCGGCAGCGGGTCCGAGGATGCCGCGGCATTTCTAGCCGGCCGTATGTCTGAAACTGTCATCGAAGTTCGCGACCTCACCAAGACTTACCATCTGGGCGATGTCGAGGTGCGCGCGTTGCGCGGCGTGAGTATGCGCATCGAGCGCGGCGAATTTGTCGCGATCATGGGTGCATCGGGCTCTGGTAAATCCACCCTGATGAATGTGATCGGATGCCTCGATCACCCGACCAGCGGCATCTACCTGCTCGAGAGCGTCGACGTCGCATCGCTGAGCGAACCCGAGTTGGCGGGTATCCGCAGCAGGCGTATCGGCTTTGTCTTCCAGAGCTTCAACCTGCTCTCGCGAACCAGTGCGCTCGAGAATGTCGAACTGCCGCTGCTCTACTCGGGCGACATGGGCGAGACCGAACGGCGAGCGCGCGCGTCGCTGAAGCTTTTGGGCCTGGAGGGACGCGAGCAGAATTATTCGAATCAGCTCTCGGGCGGGCAGCAGCAGCGCGTCGCGATTGCGCGTGCCCTCATTAACGATCCCGCGATCCTGCTCGCCGACGAACCGACCGGAAATCTCGACTCGGTCACCTCGAGCGAGATCATGACGATCCTGCAGCGGCTCAATCGCGAGCGCGGGTTGACGGTGGTCCTCGTCACGCATGACTCCGAAGTCGCGCAATATGCCGATCGGGTGGTCACCGTGCGCGACGGATTGATTGTCTCGGACCAATCGCAGCATCCGCATCGTGCACCGGAGGGCGCCGAGGTCGCACGCACCGAGCCGGCTGCGATTGAGGCCAAGCTCGGCGAGTCCGCCGCATCGCAACGTCTCGGCATCATGGCGCTGCGGGCGGCTGGGCGGGCCCTGGCGCGCAACAAGCTGAGGTCGGCGCTGACGATGCTGGGTATCTTCATCGGCGTCGCCGCGCTGATTGCGATGGTCGCGGTCGGGCAAGGCGCCAATCAGGCGGTGCAGGAGCAGATCGCGAGCCTCGGCACCAACCTGCTGATCGTGCTGCCGGGCGCGGCGACCGCGAGCGGGGTGCGCGGGGGCTTCGGTAGCCGCTCGACCCTGACGGCCGCCGATGCGGAAGCGATTCCGAAAGAGGATCCCGCCGTGCTGGTGGTCAGCTACCAGGATCGCCAGACTGCGCAAGTCGAGAATGCCAATCTGAACTGGAGCACCAGCATCAACGGTGTCACCCCCAGCTATCTGCAGGTTCGCAATTGGCCGGTGACTTCCGGCCGAGGGTTAACGCAGGAGGACGAAAGAGCTGCCGCGCTGGTTTGTTTGCTTGGAGCCACCGTGGTCAAAAATCTCTTCGGCGAGCATCAGGATCCAGTGGGTTCGACGGTTCGGGTGAAGAACGTTCAGATGCGAGTGGTCGGCGTGCTCTCCTCCAAGGGCCAGTCCGGCTACGGCCAGGATCAGGATGATGTCGTACTCATGCCGTTCACCACCGCCGAGCGCAAGGTCCTGGGCGTCGCGACGCCGGTGCTGGCGCAACCGGCCGCGGCCGCGACGGCGAGCATCCTCAATCCCTACGCGAGCGCGCCGAATTCGACCGCGATCTACAACGCCAGTACAACCGTCATCAGTCCCTTCGGCGCGCCGCCCAAGATGACCGGGGTGGTGCAGATAATCTTTGCCGAGGCCCGCAGCGATGAGTTAATTCCCGATGCTATCCAGCAGATCACCGATACGCTGCGCGCGCGCCATCGTATCCAGCCCGGTCACGACGCCGACTTCGACATCCGCAACTTGAGCGAAATCGCCAAGGCCGCGGAGAGCAGCAGCCGGGTGATGGCGTTGCTGTTGGCGACCGTCGCCTCGATATCGCTGGTGGTCGGCGGCATCGGCATCATGAACATCCTGCTGGTGTCGGTTACCGAACGCACGCGCGAGATCGGAATCCGGATGGCGATCGGCGCGCGGCGCGTTCACATCCTCCTGCAATTCCTGGTCGAAGCGATGCTGCTCAGTGTCATCGGTGGCGTAGCGGGAATTCTCGCCGGCATCGGAGCATCGGAGAGCATTTCGATTCTGGCTGGATGGCCGACGCTGCTTTCGGGCCGTGCGATCATCGGCGGATTCCTGTTTTCCGCCGCGGTCGGAATCTTCTTCGGCTACTATCCGGCGCGCAAAGCCTCGATGCTGAATCCTATCGACGCGCTACGCTACGAATGAGATCCGCGCGCGCGATTCCATCGCTGTCAGCCCGCGTTACTTTGGTATGGCTCGCGAGTAGCTATTGCGAGATGACCATCTGCGAGGTGCTGCTCAGCGAGAGCGTAAGTTTTGACGCGATGCGGGCGATCGGTGCGAAGGAGTAAGCGACCCTGACCTTGACTGTATTGCCCGGGTTGTTGTTCGGGGTCCAGGTGGTGGTAACAGTCACGGACTGCGCGTTGATCCCCTGGGCCTCCGCGAGGACGAAATTCGTTACGTCAGTGCTGCTGACTGGTTGCGGACTGCTAGCCCCCCTGACCATCGCGTATCGTGCGGCGTCTCGAGCCGCGTAGGTCACAAAATTGTAAGCATAGACCGCGGAGCTTCCCTGCATAACGGCAAAGGTCAGCGTCAGGACTCCCATCGCGACCAATGCGAATTCAGTCGCCGTCTGTCCACCCGAGTTCCCGCGGGCGACGCCGCAATTGTCCCTGATTCGCCGCATGCTTTGTCAGGGGACCAGCATCGTGGCACTTCCCTGCAACGCGAGCGTCTGGGTAATGCCGGGGTAGGGAAGCAGGGTGCTGAACGACGCCGTCGTAGTCACCTTTACATAAAGCTGGAGACCGCTGGCACAACCCACGGCGCTGGTACACGAGGTCGAAACGCCGGCGCACAAACAAAAATTCGACGCGTTGGCGCTAATGCCCGAAAGCCCATTGGCATCATTCGTTGCGGCGGTTCTCATGCCGCTGAAGTCAGACGCGCTGGAGCGATTCTGTCCGCCGTATTGAACCCCGGCCCGCGCGGCGCTCCCGAGGGTAACCGAGGTGGAGAAGGCGCGCGCCGCGTCCGAACCGATTACCAGCAGCAGAATTATGGCCGGAGCAATCAGACCGAACTCGACCGCGCTCTGTCCGCCCTGGCGGCGCCGGCGCATCACGCCACCACGAGCGAGACCGGCGTCCTCGCCACCCGGTGAGTGTCTTACCCTGACGATGTGCCTCGACATCACTGGACCAGCAAACCGGCCTTTATCGGAGAGCCGTTGGCTAGCGTGGTGTAGTTGTTCCCGATACTGCTGTTGCCGTTCCACACGACGTCGTAGGCGACCAGAATGGTATAGCCGCTCAGACTTGAGTTTCCGTTGAAGGTGAGCTTGGTAGTTGGGAAGTAGAGCGCTCCATCGAAGGTCGAGCTCGAGTTGCCGTTGATGATGCTGCCGGCGCCGCTGGTAGAAATCGAGCGATCCTGGAAAAACAGCATGCCTTGCAGCGATCCAGTAGTAGGCGCAGTCAGGTTCACCTGGGTGTTTCCATTCAGCTTGATCGTTTTGTAACCGCCCAAGCCGTTGGTGTTGTAGAAGGTGACGCCGGTACCGGTCATCGAAGAGGTGTTGCCGTTAATCGACAGTCCTCCTCCGCCGAGGATGTATACTCCGGGATTAAGGACGATTGCCTGATTGCCATTAATCGAAATACCGCCGTAGTAGAACCCCGGACTTAGCGTCGCGGTCGCGGAATTGCCGTTCAGATTGACCGGTCCGCAAAACGTGTATTGGCCGGTATTCATGGTGACGGTTGTGTTGCCGCTGATCGAAACGCTGTTAGCGGACCCGCCGGTACTCTGATACTGCCCCGGGTTCAGCACGATAGCTCCGTTTCCGCCGGCAGTGATGGAGTTGCCCCAAGTTCCGCCATTGAAAGTTACGGTGCCGAAGTTCCCGGACACATTGACTCCACTCGGGTAGACTCCTGCATTAATCGTCGATGCACTGGTTACCGATAGGCTGCCGACCTTGTTCGTGCTTGCCTGTGTGCAGGTCGGAACCGACGGCGCCGCGATTCCCGCCAGTGGATCGCCAAAAGCCGCGATTCCAGTGACCGGGGTCGGAGTGAATGAGATATTTCCGGCGGAAGAGTAGTTACCAACCACGCCGGTGAAACTATCGTTGATGGTGATATTCCCGGTGACGTTCAGGCCGCTGCTGCTGGTGGAATCCACCAGAATGCCGCAGGCGCTGCTGACATTGATGTTGCCGGTCATCGAGATGGCGCTACCGGCGCTCGGATCCAGCGAATAGATGCACGCGGTGCCGGATTTCGCCAATCCTACCGCGCTGGCCTTGACCGCCATCGACTGGATTCCCAGGGCCGCCAGAAAATAGGTCTGTTGAAGCTGGCTGATGGTAACCTGGAGAGCCTGCGAGTTCGCCGAATAGCTGCCGCTGGTTGGCGCCGCAACCGCGATCGAAACCGGATACGAACTCAGCCGCGTGCTTTGATTCGAAGTGAACCCGTTCTGTGCGGCGGCTTGATTGGCCGCGGTCGTATAATCTCCATTGGCGCCCAGCGCCTGCGCAGCCGCGACGGCGGCGGCATCAGCGGCGGTTTGCATCTGACGCCTGGTGATTCGCGCGATTCCGACATCCACCGCCACTCCGACGAACCCGATTAGGACCACCAGCGCTGCGGTCATCACCACCGCGATCTGACCACGCTGCCTGAGACGGGAAGTACCACAGGCTCGGAAAATTGAATGAGATTTCAGCACGTCGGCCCCCCGGTCGAGCACTCAGATTAGAGTTAGCGAACTCATTATCTGCATACTTTCGCTACAAACAGTAATCATTCGCTACAACGCTGTCAAATAGGCAGTGATGGCCCTCCGGCGGTATTGTTGCACTGAATTGATACTGGCAGAGCGTGTTGGCCCAGCGAAGTTCGTGGCGATGATGGCCGTCGAGCACGCACCTACCGCTCCCATCGACGCTTGATCGATCCAGTAACCTAACATATGTTAGGCGGGCACGGGGATACGATTCCATGCCTAATGAATCAAGACTGAACTTCTCTCTCGACGAGCTGCTCGAGAATCCCAAATACGACCGCACCTTAATCGTCAATGATCGCCGATGCCACGGCGGTTTCGACAAAGATGGCAACTATCAATCGCCGCGCACCGTATGGCGCAATCCCGCGATCAAGGCTTGGCAAGGGCAGCATCTCGCGACCTCGCCACTGCCGCTGGTCGAGGTGCCGCGCGATGTCATCCCTCCCTACACCCCCAACGTCGCGCAAGCACGCTTTCTCCTGAAAAATGGTGTGCGCGAGCCGCTGGTTCGCATCCTGACCGAGATCGCTATCGTCGAGGGATTCGGCGCCTTCATTCGCGAGCTGCCGGTTCCTGCGCTGAAGAGTTTCATTCGTGAGGATGCGGCCGGCACGGCGCTCGCTCACTTGACCGGCGGACTGTTCGAGGCGCATGCGCGCGACGAGGCTGGATGGGACGCCGAGGGTGGCCACAAGCAGATGTGGGAAGCTGCCCGCGACGCCGCTCTTTCGAATCCGACCATCTCGGCGGAAATTTTCACTGCGATCATGTCGCGCCGCAGCGCCACTCCTCCGCAGGCGCTCTTCCCGGCGCTAGCCGAGCCGGTTGAGCGGTTGATTCGCTTTATGGTTGACGTTCTCGCGATCGAAGTCTTCGCGGCTTCGACCTTCGCATGGGCCGAGGAGGTTCTGTCGGATCCCGAAGTCTCCGATGCACCCGACGCCGCCGCTAACCTGGTCCGCTACATCCGGAGCGACGAAGCCCCGCACGTCGAGTATCTGCGCACCGGGCTTTCCGAGATAAGCGCGCGCACGCTCCTCGCCCGGGACGGCAAGGAGATCGCGGGCAATATCGTCGTCGACGCGCTGATGGCTCGGACGCTGAGGAACATGATGCGTCAGCGCTCGGTCGAGCGGCCCGCGATGCTGCGCGACCTCATTCGCAACCACGCGCATGGAAAGGACGCGGAGAGCTTGCTGGCGGAATTCGAATCGCTCGGGTCGCTATGGGAACCGCCGGCGCGCTTCGCATCCAAAGCCGAGGCACCGGCCGCGAATGTGACCTACTGATTGCGTTATGTTTCAGCGTCGGAGGAGGCGCATCTCAAGCGCAACGAACTCAGCGGCCGCGCCAGACCGGTTTGCGCTTCTCCCCGAATGCACGCAGACCTTCCTTGAAGTCCTCCGACTTCGTGACCGGCGTCGCAAATTCCATCTGCTTGCCCCACGCTTCTTCATCTGACCATCGATACGATTGCTGGAGGATTTGCTTGCTGGCGGCGGTTGCCAGCGGTCCGTTGACCATCACCTTCTCCGCCAACTCGAGCGCGACCTCGAACGCGCGGCCGGATTCAGCCAGACGATTCACCAGCCCGAAACGATGAAAGAACTCCGCAGTCGGAGTTTCCGCCGTGAGCGCCAGCTCCATGACGATGTGATAGGGCATGCGGCGCGGCAGGCGAAACAGCGCGCCCCCAATCGCGACGAGGTTGTGCCGCGCCTCAGGCACACCCATCTTCGCATCGCGCGCCGCGACGATCAGATCGCATGCGAGGCATAACTCGAGGCCTCCCGCGACCGCATGACCCTCGACCGCGGCGATGACCGGCTTCTTCGGCGGCTTGCCCATGATTCCAAAACCGCCGCGCTTGAGCGGCGGGTACTTCTCGCCACGTGCGGCGGCCTTGAGGTCGGCACCTGCCGAAAACACGCCGCCGGCCCCATGAATGATCGCGACCCGAAGTTCCGGGTCATCCTCGAACTGGTCGATCACCTGTTCCATGCGCGCGGAGGTTGAACCATCGAATGCGTTGCGCGCTTCGGGACGGTTGATGGTGATGACGAGGATGTGGTCGCGCTTGTCGGCGAGGATCAGATCTTGCTGGTTGCGTTCAGGCATCGCAGGCTCCCTTTACATCGCAAACGAATAGCCGCCGTTAACCGGGATGGTTTGGCCGGTGATCCACTCAGACGCGTCGGAGCTGAGGAACAGGATCATGTTGGCCGCGTCCTCGGGTTCGCCCAATCGCTTGATTTGGTAGACCTTGAGAATTCGTTTGCGTGCTTCCTCGTCGGTCATCCGCGGCGCGATCGCGGGCGTCATCGTGGTGCCGAGCGCGACGCAGTTGGCCGTGATCGATTGCCGCCCGAGCTGCTTCGCGATCGCGCGCATGAAACCCGCCGCGCCCGCTTTGGCCGCTGAATAGATTTCCAGTTGCGGTTCGCCGACGCGGCCCGCATCGGAAATCACCGTGACCAACTTGCCGTACTTCTTCGCGATCATGGCGGGACCTGCGACGCGTATGCAGTTGATGACGCCGTACAGATTGGTGCCCATGAAGGCGTCCCAGTCTTTCGGCTCCTGTTCCCAAAACGGTTTGCGCGCGACCCGGCTCGGATCGGGACCCGCATTGCCGGCGTTGTTGACGAGGATGTCGACGCCGCCGAACCTCGCCTTGGCCTTGTCGAACATCGCAGTGACCGAGGCGAAGTCCGTGACATCGCATTGTATTGGGAGCGCTTTCACCCCGAGCTTTTCCACTTCCGCAGCAACCGCTTCGGCGCGTTCCATCCGAAAATCGTTGACGACCACACCACCCGCGTTGTTCTCCGCGAAGCGCAGCGCGACCGAGCGCCCGACGCCCTGGCCCGCGCCGGTAACCAAACCGACGCGCCCTTTCAAATCGAGAATGTTGGTACCCAAGGTTTCCTCCTTGCGATGTCAGGCGAGCACTCCAGCTTCGGCAAGCTGCGCGATCTCATCCTTCGACAAATGACAGACGGTCTCAAGAATTTCGTTGGTATGTTCGCCGATGCGCGGGCCGCGCCGCGTCTCAGGCAGCCGCGTGCGATCGAGCGCGCATCGCGGACCTTCGATCTCCGCCTCGCCGAGGACCGCATCGGAGAATTTCTTGAACTGACCAACGTGAAGCAGGTCTGCGTCGCGGCAAAGATCGAGACCACGGCTGACGATGTGCGAGGGAATGCCGGCCGATTGCAGCGTCGACTCCACCGCGTCGGATTCCTGCTCCCGGGTCCACTCGGAGATCGCCGCATCGATCGCATTCCGCTTGCGAATCCGGCCCATCATGGTATTGAAGCGCGATTCGTGCAGCGCGCCGCCGATGACATGGCGCAAGGCATTCCAGTGTGCAAAATCACTCGCGCTGATCGCGACCCATCGATCGTCACCTGCGCATCGATAAACGCCCTCGGGCGCGCGCAATGGTGACCCCGCAACGCCTCGGCGCTCAGGGACTTTTCCATTCGCGACGAATTCGTAATACGCGGGCATCATGAACTGCACGCCCGCCTCGGCCTGCGCCACATCTATATAGCAACCCTCGCCGGTGCGCGTGCGGCGATGCAGCGCCGCGATGATGCTCGGCACGATGAATCGCGGTGCGACGCCGTCAGTCCAGGGCCCGAACGGTCCGCACGGCGGCCGGTCGGGCCATCCGAATTGATGGGTCGCCCCCGACATTGCCGCACCCATAGTCCCGACGCCGCTGGTTCCTTTCGCATCGGGACCGGTTTGTCCGAGAATCGCAGTCGACGCCATGATCAGCTTCGGATTGGCGCGGCTGAGTTCGCGATAGCCAAGTTGCAGCTCATCGAGGACGCCGGGGGTGAAACTTTCGAGCACCACGTCCGCCCACTGCGCCAGCCGCATCACCAAATCGCGACCCTGGGGTTTGCGAATGTCGAGCGTGATGCATTGCTTGCCTGCGTTGAGGTTGTGATAACTCACCGAACGTTCCGGGCCCGAGCGGCCGTCTTTGAATGGTCCGAGCGTCCGCACCGGATCAATGCGCCGCGAGCTTTCAACCTTGACCACATCGGCGCCAAGATCGGCGAGATAGCGTGCGCTCACGGGGCCCACCATCACCCAGCTGAGGTCGAGGACATGAACTCCATCAAGCGGCGCGGTCATTCGGATCTCCTAGATGATTGCATGCGCGAAAAGCGCCTGGATCTCAACCCGAGAGAGTCCGAGATCGGTTTCGAGGATCTCAACCGTATGCTCCGATAGCGTCGGCGCGGACCGGTACGTTTCGATGGAATAGTTCGAGAATTGCGCGAAGCGCGACGGCAGGTCGACTTGGCGTCCAGGCGCGACGGTAACCGAAGTGAACAATCCACGCTCGCGATACTGCGCGGATTCGGCGACATCCTTCATGCTGAATACCGGCGACGCGAGCAAACCGAGCTTGCGCGCGGCGGCGCCGAACTCCGCCTTAGTCTTGTTTCGGGTGAGCGATTTCAAGCCCTCGACGAGCGCAGCGAGATCGGCGGGCGAGACTTTCTTCTTTGAGAGGTCGGTGAAGAATGAGGGCCAGCTAATTTCGGCGATGCTCCGCGCGAGGTGGTTTTCATCCGCCGCCCACTTCGCCAGTCGCTGCGTCATCTGCCCGAATACCGGTCCGAACGCGATGCTAATCATCACGAAGCCGTCGGCGCATTCGAACATGCTGGGTACCTGCACGCCGGCAATCACCATCGCGCCGTAGGTTCGCTTCGTTTCCGGATTGCCTGACGGCGGTCCGAGATGCTGACTCATCGCGCTCATCATGGCCGCAACTCTCGCCGAAACGTGGCCACTCTGACCGAGGCCGTCGCGATCGCGTGCGATAAGGGCCGCGAGCGCTGCAATCGCAGCGTCCGAGCCAGCTTCCATCATCGCTTGCGGCACCGGAAAGAAAAGCGGCGCGCGATCGGGATCACCGGTCACACCGGGCGCGCCGCTCGCCGCCATCACGGTCAGATCC